>JAEXPG010000384.1 GCA_023447015.1 Verrucomicrobiota bacterium | reverse complement strand
GCGTGGCGGCGCCGCACGGCCGGGGGTTACTTGGGCAACACGACGGTGATCCGCTTGAGCAGGATGGGCTCGGTCACGGTCGAGCCGTTGCGGTTGATCTGCAGCCCGACGAACTCGATCTTGTCGCGCCGTTTGCCGCCGCCGGCCCTGAAATCGTCCTGGGTGAGCGTCAGCACCGCATCCTGTCCGGCCTGTGTGGCGAACGCGGCGAGCGGCCGCGGGACGCCGCTCCAGACGAAATGGCCGGCCTCGCCGGCCTGGATGCAGAGGTAGAGCTCGATCCTGCCCTCCGTGAAGTAGGCGCGCGGAACCTGCATGAGGTACCGGACCTCGAACTGAGCGAAGTCATGCGGGGCGCCGAGCGACTGGTACACATGGACGTTGCCCGGGTGGCCGGCGGGGCCCTGTCCGTGGGCCCATTGCGGGAGCAACGCCGCGCCCGTGCCGGCCTCGTCGAGGCGACGGGCGATGTCCATCGATTCGGAGGAGACCCGGGTCTCGAGCTGCGCGACCGCCGCGGGCGTGGTGTAGCTGAACTCGTAGAAGGAGGCCGGATTCCAAATCGCGACCTCAGGGGCCGGCGGGACGACCTGGTCGCTGTTCAGTTGCACCGCGATCCGGCGGATCCGGATCGGGGCCGAGACCATCGAGCCGTTGCGGAAGAAACTGAATCCCACGCGCTCCACGCCGCGGCGCTTGGCCTCGGGCTCGTTGAAGTCGGAGGCCTTCACGCGGAACGTCCTGAAGCCGCCCGCGTCGGTGGCGAAGTCCTGCATCGTGAGGAGCTTTCCGTTGAACAGGTAGTCGTCGCGCTTGTCGCCCTGCAGACAGAACATCACACCGAGCCGCCCCTCGGCGACGTACGCCGGCGGCACGCTGATCTCGAACGTGCTCTCCGCGCGGGTGCAGTCGCTGCGCGGCACGAGCTGGAAGAGGAACAGCTTGCTGTTGGCGGTGTTCCGGATCGCGGGATCCGGCGACTCCGCGTCGCCGGCCGACCAGGTCGGAGTGATGACCGCGACGTTCTCGGCGGTGTCGTAGGCGAGTTTCACCTGGCTGGTGCCGAGATGGGTGGTGTCCACGATCCACCGCCCGGGATCGGACAGGGGGAGCTCGATCGCGTCGCCTTCGACCGGGGGGCGGGCGACGGCCGGCTCGGCGAGGGCGGAGTCGGCCAGCAGCGCGAGGGCAACAGTGAGTGCGGGGAACAAACGGATACCGGGTGTCATAGGGGAGGCGGTGAGCTTGGGGTTTCCGTTTCGCCGCCAGCAAGGGCGAACCACCGTCGCAGAACACCCGATTCTCCGAGCGGCGCCACTGGGGCGCGGCAATTCATTAGCGCCGCATGACAGTTCGGCGCCGGTGGTCTCGGCCGGCGCCGCGCCGCGGTAGCGCCGCCGCTACGGTGACGCGGCGGGTGGCGGATTCAGGAAGGCGTGGAGCTCGGCGGCGAGCTTCGGACCGATGCCGTCGACCTCGGCGAGCGCGTCGGGTGTGGCGGCGCGAATCCGGTCGATGGAGCCGAAGTGTGCGAGCAGGGCGGCGCGGCGCTTGGCGCCGAGACCCTCGAAATCGTCGAGGACCGACTCCCGGATTTTGCGGGAGCGGAGGTCGGCGTTGTAGGTGTTGGCGAAGCGGTGGGCCTCGTCGCGCAGACGCTGGAGCAGGTTCAGACCGGGGTGGTTGAGCGGGAGGTTCAGCGGCTCGCGCTCGTCGGCGAAGATGATGGTCTCGTGTTTCTTCGCCAGGCCGATGAGCGCGGGCGGCGTGAGCTCGAGCGCGAGGAACGCCTTCAGCGCGGCGGCGATCTGCCCGCGGCCGCCGTCGATCACGATGAGGTCGGGGAGCGGCTTCTGCTCGTGGGCGAGCCGCTGGTAGCGCCGGCCGACGACCTCCTCCATCGCGCGGAAGTCGTCGTTGCCGATGAAGCTGCGGATCTGGAAACGGCGGTACTCGTTCTTGTCGGGCCGGCCGTCGCGGAAATGCACCATCGAGGCGACGACGAACGTGCCGCTGATGTGGGAGATGTCGAAGCACTCCATGCGCGATGGCAGCGCGCGCAGGTGGAGGGCGTCGCGGAGCGACTCGAGCGCGACGGCGTCGGTGCGCAGGACGTCGGGCGCGCGCTCGAAGCGGCGGGCCTTGCGCAGCGTCTCCTCGAGGGCGAAGACGGCGTCGCGCAGGTCGGCGGCCTTCTCGTACTCCTGGGCGGCGGCGGCGCGCTGCATCTCGGCGCGGAGTTCCTCGAGCCATTCGCGGGAGCGGCCCTCGAGGAAGGTGACGGCCGGCTCGACCCGCGCGCGGTACTCCTGGGCGGTGACGAGGTTGGCGTGGCCGTAGAGCTCGGCGCGCACGTCGTCGTAGAGCTGCCAGCGGCCGTCCGGCTGGGGCTGCGGCCGGGCGTCGCCGAGGAGGACACCGAACTGTTTGCGCATCTGCGCGAGGGTTTTCCGCAGGAGGGCGCTGTGCGGGAAGGGGCCGAAGTAGCGCGCGGTGTCGGCCTTGCGCAGGCGGGTGAGGGCGAAGCGCGGGAGTTCGGACGCGAGGTCGACGCGGACGAGCAGGAAGCGTTTGTCGTCGACGAAGTCGGTGTTGTACTTGGGTTTCCACTCCTTGATCAGCTTCCCCTCGAGCAGGAGCGCCTCCGGCTCGGAGCGGACCTCGATGGTGTCGAGGTCGTGGATGAGGTCGATGAGCGCGCGGATCTTCGGCTGGGCGGTGGCGGCGCGCGAACGGGTGAAGTAGGAGGACACGCGCTTCTTCAGGCTCTTGGCCTTGCCCACGTAGATGATCTGCCCGAGGCGGTCCTTCATCAGGTAGACGCCGGGTTTGTCCGGCAGGGCGCGGACCTTGGCCTTGAGATCGGGAGCGGGCATCGGAGGAGGGAAGCAGGCGGCTGTTCGCGGCGGAGAGTGGACGCTCGCCGCGGGAGTGTCGACGCGGACTGTGGGGCCGGGTTTCGTCTCGCGGGCTCCGGGCGGCGGCGTTTCTCGGCGCGGGAGAAGGCTTCCGGATCGGAGATGCCGGGGGCGGAGAAACGGCGTTTGCCACCGGCGCCGGCGGGCGAAGAGTCGCGCCATGCCATTCTCCCCTGTGTGGTCGAGCCGGTTGTTGCAGCGTCTGCGCGCCCTGGTGGTCGGCGCCGGCCTCCTCTCGGCGGCCGGTCAAGCGATGCTGGGCGGCCCGATGAACGGCCGCGGCGTCTGGTGGTGGTCGGGGGGCACGAGCCTGCTGCGGGTCGAGACGGCGCTCGGTGATCCCGCACTCGAGGACCGGGCGCTGGCGACGTTGTTGGACCATGAATTCCGGTGGCTCTACGAGTCCTCCGGGGCGCTCGCGCGGACGCAACCCGCGCGCGTTGCGGCCTGGCACCGGCGGCTCGCGGCCAATGGCATCGGGGTGCAACTGCTCCTCTCGGAGAATACCTGGATCTTCCCGGAAAACCGCCCGGCGTTGCATGCCCTCGTGCAGCAGCGCCTGCTCGACTTCAACGCCGCGCGCACCGATTCCGCCGAGCGCTACCGCGGGCTGCACCTCGACATCGAGCCGCACGCGCTCGACGTGTGGGCGACCGGCGATGCGGCGGCGAAACGGGCGTTGCTGCTCCAGTTGGCGGACACGCTCGCCGCCGTGCGCCAGCACCTCGACGCCAACGGCGGAGCGGAGCTGACGCTGCAGGCCGACCTGCCGGTGTGGTTCGACAACGTCGGCGCCGGCGAGATCTGGACGAACGCGGCGGACCGCGACGCGTGGTTCGCCGCGCTCGGCGGGGCCCTCGATGCGATCTCGCTCATGGCGTACGAGCGGCCGACGACCGCACGCATCCAGGACGGCATCGCGTGGGAAATCGCCAATTTCGGCGGCCAGACGCGCTGCGCCCTCGAGTTCGACATCGGCGTCGGGCGCACGTGGCCGACGCTCCCCGCCATCTTCGCCGCCGCCGCGGTCCTCGAGACGGCCAATGGTCCCGCCGTGGGGTGCGACCTTCACAGCTTCAACCAGCTCTCCGATCTCGCGCCCGCGCCGGTGTTGGCCCCCTGGCTCTCGCGACGGGCGTGGCGGATCCACTATTTCGGCACCGAGGACGCTTCGGGTGCGGCGGCCGACACCGCGGATCCGGATGGCGACGGGCTGCCGAACCTCGTCGAATACGCGCTCGGCGCGGACCCCGGGGTGGCCACCGCGGCGCCGACAGTGGCGATGGTTGAAGGGCGGCCGGCGCTCGCGTTCACCCGGATGCGTCCGGCGAGCGATGTGGTTTACGAGGTGGAGGCCTCGGGGGATCTGGTCGGTTGGACCCGGATTTGGAGCAGTGCCGAGCATCCGATGGATGGAGGCGGGGCGTTGTCGGTCGGGGAGCTCGTGCCGGATCCGGAGGCGGTTTCGACGGGGACGCGGCGGTTTCTGCGCCTGCGGATCAGCACGCGGTGACGGGCGGATCGGGCGCACGGGTGATCCGGAAAACGGACACCCCTGGGATGGGGGAGTCAGGAAGCTGGCAATTTTTTCGGAATGCCCTACGGTCGAGGACTCCGCCACCTATGGCCAAACCAACTGCCCCCGCGGCGCTTCCGGCGCCCAAACGCTTTGAACTGCTCACCCTCGGCGACGAGCTGCTGCTCGGCCGCACGCCCAACGGACATCTGACGTTCATCGGCGGCCAGCTCGGCCGCCGTGGCATCCAGCTCGCCGCCAACATCGTGTTGCCCGACGACGCGGAAACGATCGCGACGCAGCTCGCCCGCAGTTGGGCACGGTCGGCGGTCGTGATCACCACCGGCGGCCTCGGGCCGACCTGCGACGACCGCACCCGTGAGGCGGTCGCCGAGGTGCTCGGACAGAAGCTCGTCTTCGACCGCGAGGTCGAGAAGGCCATCTCGGCCCGCTTCGCCAAGCTCGGCCGGAAGATGACGCACAACAATCTCAAGCAGGCCTGGCGGCCCGAGGGGGCGGAGGTGCTGCCCAATCCCTTCGGCACGGCGCCCGGCCTCTGGATCGAGCAGGACGGCAAGGTGCTGATCATGCTCCCGGGCCCGCCCAACGAGCTCGAGCCGATGTGGACCGGCGAGGTGCTGCCGCGGCTCGCGCGGCGCAAGCTCGTCGGCCGTTCCGAGAACTACATCCAGCTGCGCACGGCGGGGGTGGGCGAGTCGGCGCTCGAAACGCGCCTCCAACCGTTGCTTGCGAAGTATCCGGAGGTCGATGTCGCCTACTGCGCCCATGCCTGGGCCGTGGACGTGCGGCTGGGCTGGAACAGCGGCCGGGCGACGGCGGCGCAGACCAAGAAGCTCGTCGACGAGTGCCTCGCGCTGCTCGGCGACGATGTGTTCGCGGTCGGCGACGACACGTTGGCCGACGCGGTGGCCGATCTCCTCCGACAGGACGAGAAGACACTGGCCGTCGCGGAGTCGGGCAGCGGCGGGCAGCTCGCCAGTGTGTTCACCGACCTGCCCGGCGCCTCGAAATTCTTCCAGGGCGGCGTGGTCTGCTACCGCAACTCCGGGAAGGTGATCATGCTCGACATCCCCGAGTGCCTGATCAGCCAGCACGGCGCGATCAGCGCCGAGGTCGCGGCGGCGATGGCGACCGGTGTGTCGGAGAATTTTGTGGCCGACTACGGCCTCAGCATCACCTGTTGCGCCGGCCCCGGCGCCTGCACCGAAGGCAAGGCGGCCGGCACGGCCTTCGTCGGCCTCCATGCGCCCGACGGCGTCTGGTGCAAGCGCCTCGAGTACCCGGGAATCGGCACCGCGGTGCGTGCCCGCGCGATCAACATCGCGCTCGACTGGCTGCGCCGGGAGCTGCTGCGGGCCCATCGCGCGAAGCCGGTGAAACCCGCCGTGGCGCCGGTGAAGCCGGCGAAGGTGAAGAAGTCCGCTGGAAAGAAGTAGGCTCGTCCCTTCCCCGACGCCCGCTCCGCTCTTGGCGGCAGCGGGCGTTCTTGTTTCCGGGGTCCGGCGATCGCTTCATGCCGGGTGGTTCCGGCGCGGGGAGTTGCTCATCTCTCCATGATCGGAATCAGGTCGCGTCCTGACTTGGGGCGATGGTCGATCGGCCGCGATCCTGCCCGGACGATTGGGCGAGCGTGACCGGTCGGTGCGAATCCTGAACGATCGTGGATGAGGAACCGGACCGGGGGTGGCATCCGGCTGCGGGGTCGGCCAGCCCCGGGCGAGGTTCCGCGTCGGGAACGAGGGGCCGTGTGCACGGCGCGATCCCGAAAAAGATGAAGGCCGGAGCGTTCGGCTCCGGCCTTCGGAAAAAGAATGGTGGCTTCGCAGGGACTCGAACCCTGGACCAATTGATTAAGAGCATTGAACGGCTTAATTTCGCTTTCGGACTGCAGTGCATCTCTCCTATGAAAGTATGATTCACCGTGTGTCATTGAGTGTCATTTGGAGTCGATTTTTTCCGGAAATGCCTACACTTTGCCTACACCGACTCTCCCTCGTAGCTCATGCGCACAGTTTCCATCACTTTCGACAAACAAAAGGGCAAATGGATGGTGCGTTGGTGGCGCGATCATGAGCACCCGGTTCGCACCTTCTTCAGCAGCAAAAGCGGTGCTGAGGAAAAGGCGGCCGAGCTGCGCAGGGGATTCAAGGAGGGGATATCCCCCGACAAGGTGAAGCGATTCGAGGCCTTCGAACTCGAAGCGAAAGCCAAGAAGATCGATCGGCCTGTAGAGGAGATCTTCAGACTCGGCGTTGCTGCACTGGAACGCCGAAAGGCCACTGACGGGAAGGACGGCAAGACGATCGCGGAGTTGCATGATGATTTTCTCAAGTCGCGGCGCGCGGCCGGTTGCAGGCCGATCACGATCACCGGGTACAAAAGAACACTCTCCATCTTGGCGCTTGGTCTACCGGGCCCGCTGGCGGGCATCACGCCCGAACGGATCTCGGCCTACCTGTCCGGTAGGCCATTGTCTCGGGCGACGCGTGTGAACTATGCCCGGCATTTGAAGGTGTTCTTCGGATGGGCGGGGATTTCCCCAAATCCGGTCGGGGGACTCAGATTCCCTCGCGAGGATGCGAAGCCGATCGAATTCTTCACCAGGGATGAGGCGTTGATCATCCTGCGCGAAGCCCGTCCTGCTGATCGGGGTCAGTTGGCGCTGGTACTTTTCGCCGGTATCAGACCTGAGTCATCCGGAGGGTTCTGTCCGGACGACATTCGCGATCACGCAATTTCGATCCGCCCCGAGCTTTCGAAGGATCGCCAGCCACACACCCTTGAAAGGACGAACGAGCACGCGAAAGGTCTGTATCCGAATCTTTGGGCATGGCTAAAAGCGTTTCCGTATGAGCCGCAGTCTTGGCATCGCCTCCGTGATCGGATCAAGGCCCGTCTCGAAAGTGCAAAGATGCGATGGAAACGCGATGGAACCCGCCACGCGTTCGCGACGCACTACTACGCGTTGCACGGTCTTGAGGACACCGCGCGGTTGCTTACTCATAGTGGCTTGGCATTGGTGAAACGCCATTATGCCGGCATTGTTTCGTCAAAGGACGCGGCTGCCTATTTCGCAATCATGCCGAGGCACCTTGGCCCCAGTGCGAACCGATCCAATTCTATCCGAACACGGAAGATCGCGTGGCCTTCTGATGATCAGATCCGGAGCCGACTCGCGCGGACTCCGATGACAAGGCTCGCTGCCGAGTGGGGAGTCAGTGACGTCGCGCTGGCGAAACACTGCCGTCTACGCTCAATCCCGACACCTCCCCGCGGGCATTGGACCAAAGTATCGTGGAAGAGCGCTGACGAGTGATTCAAAGGTCGGAATGGTTTCCGATTACGTTGCCATCCGCGCGATGGATCAAAGGGGTTCGAAATCCTAGTCGACGTTCTGCGTGTCGACCGGCCACTTCTCCCAAGAAGTACGATTTTTCCGATTCCGGTCACCAGCCCTGATCAGGACGAGAGACTAGGCTGTATTATGGTTACGAGACGTAGCCGTTGCGGATAGGCGACCGGGAGCTAGTGGTCAGCGACCTGCCCGCTCTGCATCCAAGGCGTTGATTAGGTCGGCGCGGTGGAATAATCCTCCTCCCACCTTGCTCAGGCGACTGCAATGGCGACGCCGGAATCGATACCAGCTGGACCGGCTCTTGTCCGCCAAGCCGCAGAAGGCGCGTGCCTGGTCGACGTCCAGAAGGTCGGGATTCGCGGGAGCCGGTTGAGCTGCCGGCTGGACGGTGCGGAGAATGGTTATCTCGAAGCTGTCGGCGGACAAGCGGGTGTAGGTTAGCGTCACGGACCTTCCGGCGGCCCACTCCTCCTGCAATATGCGGTCCAGCTCCGGGAGCAGCATCGCGTGTGGTAGCGGACTAGATTCTGTGCCGCGCATTGCCGGACTGCTGTTGGCAGCGCCGCCGCTAGATCGCGGCGCGGCTCGGCCCAATCCGGTGTCATCGGCTACTCCTGCCACGGCTGGCTGGCGTGGCGACCTCGGTCTGGTGGCGCGGCAGGACATCGGGAGCTTAAGTGCGGAGATCTCCGACGTTGGCCGCTAAGTGGCACCGGTATGACCAGCCTGCGTTGGGAATTTTGAGCATACCCTAAAATAGCCCGTTTTGGGTACTATTTTCGTCCCGCGATGCCACAGGGCGTCTCTGGTGTAGCTGGACTTGGGCAATATCTTCTCGGGGTGGACAGATGGATAGAGTCGCCATGACGACTAGTTACGCGGTACCCCTTCCTCGAGCCAAGATGATGGCCGGAAGATGCGGAACAAGGCGTTGGTTATCAGCGCGTAGAATGCCACGGTGCTAGCGTGCCGGGTGAGCGAGATGCTCGACCCCGAGATCATGCAACTCGTGGCGCCGCTGCCGACGGTTCGGTTAATCCGCGAAAACAATCTGGTGGGGCGCAAGGCCTTACTCGCCACCCCAGCCAACTACTCAGCGATCGCGCCGGATCCCGACTTCATCGCGGGCTGGAGCAGTGCCTGGCGGAACAGCTACTTCCCGGGCAAACTCGCCGGCGGCGCTTCCCGGGTCGTCTTCCCCCCCCAGTTCGAGGAGCTCCCGGTGGATCGGCTCGCCGGCACGGCTACTTCGAGGAAGACCGCGATTACTTGCTTGAGCAATGACGAGTGTTTCATGCCGTACGCCACCGCACGAAGCGGATCGTCTCCTCCTCCAGAATCGCGACTACCTCGAGTCCGGTGTCGATGCACCAGTTGCACGAATCCTGGTCGCCTGTTGTCCTCATCACCGTCCCTCCTGATTCTGGGGTGATGGACTCCATGAAGACTTTCCGGCCGCGGGGTCGCAGGCATCTGCCTCGTACGGTGCATTGTACGTAGGTGTGGCCCACCACCTGGTGTACCCCACGAACGGGAGCAAACTCCTCATCCCAATCGCACCAAGTCACGCCTCCGTAGCGAAAGTCGCCCCACCTTGCCCAGCCGCAACCAAACAGCATGGGGAAGGAGGCGTCGCCCGCGAGCAGGGACTTGAGGGCTTCGTTCGCGGTAGTGACCAACGTTGCGGCGTCGCGGTCGCGGCCCTTGACGAGCTTTGCCTGGAATCCTGCGTGTGAAAGCAGCCATGGCCCGACTTGGGTCGCCGCGCGGAGCTCCCCGAGAAGGTGGGGCAGGAGACCCTCCTTTACTGCTCGGCGCATCTCAGCACTTGTGCCGCTACAGTCGGTCTCTTTGCGGTGGACGAAATACGACAGATCGTGGTTCCCCGCAAGGTGGATCCGGTTTCGCTGCGCCAGCGATTTCTGCAACCAATCGACCACGGTCAAGGCCTCTGTCGGCGATACTGGTGTTCCTCGCGTGGTCGGCGGTCGGTCGAAGTAGTCGCCGAGAAGAACGACCTGATCGTACTGCGGCGCGAGTGTGGCGATGATCTTGTCAACCATTGCGCAACGCATGTGGATGTCTGGAATAACGAGGGTCCGGGCCGTGGTTGCGGCCTTGCTGGTGGCACTCTTGGTTTCCTCAGTGCTCATCGTGATAGTATCACCTGATACCGCGATGGGTAACGGCATGCTCTTGCGGTCGTTCAAGTTGGTGCCAATGCGTACCTCGTCATTGTTCGTAAAGGCCTGACGATGAT
>JAEXPG010000228.1 GCA_023447015.1 Verrucomicrobiota bacterium | reverse complement strand
GCGGTCGACGCCGCGCGCCTGGCCTCCGCACTCCTGAACGGAGGCGAACTGGACGGGAAGCGGATCCTCACCCCCGAGAGCGTCGCCCGGATGAGCCACGAGTCCTACCTGAAGCGGGAGGGAACCGAGCCCGCCTACTTCGTGCGTCAGGGGATCGGCTGGCAGATCTACCGGGACCGCCGCGGGCTAGTGCTCAAGCACGGCGGCGGGGGCCTGGGCTTCAGCACCGAGATGCAGCTCAGCCCCGAGGCAGGGCTCAGTTTTGTCGTCTTCGCCAACGACACCCGCTGCGAATGCTGGCGGATCTTGGATCTGGCCGCATCGCTGGAGTGGTGAAGCCGGAGACTCCCGCATTGCCAGTCCCGCGGATTCCCCCACGTTAGCCGACATGTCCGAACCAACGCCCGCCGCCCGCACGGTGTGCGCCCACGTGGTGCTCGACCTCGTCGCCAGTTCCGCCGGCGACGCCATCGAACAGATCGCCGCCGGCTTCGCGCGCATCCCCGGCGCGCCGGCCGCCCGCGCGCTCGCCGCCGCCGTCCTCGAACGCGAGGGTCAGGCCGCCACCTTTCTCGGACACGCCGCCGCCCTCCCCCACGCCCGCCTCCTCGAGGTGCAGAACCTCGCGGTCGCCTTCGCCCGCGCCCGCCGCCCGATCCCGTGGACGCGCGACCGCGATCTCGTCGACCTGATCTTCCGCGGCGTCGTGCCGGCGGCCCAACCGCGCCATTATCTGGAGTTCATGCGGGTGCTCGCCCGCGCGCTGTCCGACCCGCAGCGTGCAGCCGCGTTGCGCGCCGCCCCGGATGAGGCGGCGGTCCGCGCCTGGTTGGGCGAGCATCTCCTGCTGCAATGAAGGAGCCGCTGCGCGAACTCAGCGGCGAGGCCCTGCAGGAGATGCGCCGGCTCCGGCGCCTGCTCCTCGGCCTGCGGCTCTGGTCGTGGCTGCGTCCCAGCGACCGCCAGGCGCTGCTCTGGTGGGCCTTCGCCGCCGGCCTGCTCGGCTCGCTTGGCACGGTCGCGTTCCGCCACGCAGGCAAGGCCCTGCAATCGATCTTCCTCGGCAACCACACCGGCATCGTCGAGGCGTTTCGCACCCTGGAATGGTGGCAACGCCTGCTCATCCCGACCACGGGCGGCATCATTGCCGGACTGATCCTCCTCTTCGGCCGGCGCCTTCACGGTCGCGCCACCACCGACTACATGGAAGCGGTTGTCGTCGGCGA
The DNA here is from genome assembly GCA_023447015.1 of Verrucomicrobiota bacterium. GTDB lineage: Bacteria > Verrucomicrobiota > Verrucomicrobiia > Opitutales > Opitutaceae > CAJCBL01. The sequence goes on along the minus strand of JAEXPG010000228.1, from coordinate 3,638 downwards.
CGGCCACGTGCCCGTGCGCCCGAGCATCCTGCGGTCAGTCTCGGCGCTCTTCTCGATCTCCTCCGGCGAGGCCATCGGTCGCGAGGGACCGCTCGTGCAGCTCGCTGCCGTGGCCGCCTCGTTGCTCGGGCGCCTCCGGCGCATGGCGCCGGCGCGCTTGCGGCTCATCGTCGCCTGCGGCGCGGCGGCGGGCATCGCCGCCGCCTACAACTCGCCGCTGGGCGGTGCGCTCTTCGTCGCCGAGATCGTGCTCGGCTCGATCGCGATGGAGACGCTCGGGCCGCTGCTCATCTCTTCGGTCGTCGCCGTGCTGGTCGATCGCACGATCTTCGACGTTGGCCCGCTCTACGCTATCGGCACAGTCGCCAAGCCCACCTTCGGCGCGATGCCGTTCTACATTCTTCTCGGCCTGTGCTGCGGCGCCGGCGCGCACCTCTGGATGCGGCTGCTCCGGCAATCCAGCCGACTCTTCGAGATCACCCGCCTGCCGCTCGCGGTGCGCCTGCCGCTCGGCGGCGCGATCGTCGGCGCGCTCTCGCTTTGGCGCCCCGAGGCCGTGGGCAACGGCGTATCCGTCATCCGCGAGCTGCTCGAGCACCACGACTATACGATCGTGTTCATCCTCACCATCGCACTCGTGAAGATCGTCGCCACTGCGGCGGCGTTCGGCTCCGGCGCGGTCGGCGGCGTATTCACACCCACGTTGTTCGTCGGCGCCGTGGTCGGCACCTTGCTGGTCGCCGCCACCGCGCTCGTGCCCGGGCTGCCCGCGCTCGACCCAACCGGGTTCACTCTCGCCGGAATGGGCGGCTTCCTCGCTGCCGCCGCCAACGCTCCGATCACGGCCATCCTGATGATCTTCGAGATGTCGCTCAACCATCACATCATGCTGCCATTGATGGTCACGACCGTCGTCGCGCTCTTCACCGCGCGACGCATGGGCGGCGAGAGCATCTACCGCGAAAGCCTCCAATCCGGCGGTCCCTCTCTCTTCGACAGCGAACTCAAGGACCTCAACGTCGGCCAGTTCATGCGGCGCGATTTCCTCCGGATCCGCCCGGCGGCCCGCTTCAGCGAGCTCGCCGCGATGCTCCTGAAGGCCCGTCGTGCCCACGTCGTGGTGACGGACACCGGCAGCGACCTGCGCGGCGTGATTCAGCTGGCCGACGTCGAACCCTACCTCCGCGACCCGTATGTGGCGGAGACCGTGCTGGCGATCGACGTCGCCCATGAACACGTGCCCGTGCTCGCCGCGGCCATGTCGCTCCCGCAGGCGCTCGAGGTCTTCGCGCGCAACCCCCAGGACACCCTGCCCGTCGTCGAGTCCGGGCCGGAGCACCCACGGCTGGTCGGCGTGCTCGACCGCGAAGACCTCTACCTCGCCGTCTCGGAGGTCACCCGCCGCTCCCGCGCCCGTGCGGTGTGAGCCAGTCGACGGGAACGGCCGCTATCGCGACTGGGCCCGCCGCAGGTCGCCCAAGAGGGTCTCGGCGATCAGCGCGTAGCCCTTGGCGTTGGGATGAACATAGTCGCTCTTCAGCGGCGGTTTGCTCAGCACATTTGCGATGATCCGCTCGTTGCAGGGAATCCCGTTCCGCTTCGCCACCTCGGCGTAGAACGCCGCCGGCTTCAGCACAAAGCCCTTCTGCGGGACCGCGACCAGCAGCACATCCGCGCCCGCCTCGCGGCAATGCCGGATCATCGCATCGAGATTCGCGGCGATCGACGCGGGCGGGGCCCCCGTGAGGATGTCGTTCCCACCGTGGCAGAGGATCACCAACGCGGGTCGATGCTCCGCCAAGACCGAGGGCAGACGCCCCAGCCCTACCCCCGACATCTCGCCGGGGATTCCGGCGTTGATCACCTGCCAGCCCGAAAGCTTCGCCAGCACGGTCGGAAAGTCCTGCCCCTCCTCGGCACCGTGGCCGCTCGTCAGGCTGTCGCCGAACGCGACGACCACCGCGTCGGCCGCCAGCCGTCGGATCTTCGGCGAGCGCGAACAACCGGCGGCCGCGAAGACCAGCACAGCGAGAACGACAACAAGCCGGAGAAGCGGGTGAGACGCTTTGCCCATGGCGGAAGGATGCCTGAACGGTTCGCCCCGGCGAAGAAAAACCCCGGCCGCAAACGGCCGGGGCCGGAGGATCCGGGCAACACACGCCGTCAGATCTGCGGGTCGCGGTTAAGCTCGAGGCGCGGAGCGAGGAATTCGAGGAGCCGCTCGACCGCCTGCTCGGCGGTGAGTGTGTCGGTTCGCAGCTCGACCTCGGCGTTCTTCGGCGCCTCGTAGGGCGAACTGATCCCGGTGAACTCCTTGATCTCGCCGCGTTCGGCGCGGGCGTAGAGACCCTTCGGATCACGGGCTTTGCAGACCTCGACCGGGGCGTTGACGAACACCTCGATGAACCGCCCTGGAGCCATGATCGAGCGCACGCGCTCGCGGTCGGCGGCGAAGGGCGAAATAAACGCCGTGATCACGATCTGGCCGGTGTCGGAGAGCAGCTTCGCCACCTCGCCGGCGCGGCGGATGTTCTCGACGCGATCAGCGGTGGAGAAGCCGAGGCCCGCGTTGAGACCGTGGCGGAGATTGTCGCCATCGAGCAGGTACACCTGCCGGCCGGTGATGAAGAGCTGTTTTTCCAACTCGGTGGCGATGGTCGACTTTCCCGAGCCGGAGAGGCCGGTGAGCCACACGACCAGGCCGGGATGGCCGTTGCGGGCCTCGCGGGTCTGCTTGGTGATACGGCCGGCGGACCAGAAGAGGTTCTCGGCGACGCCGCCCTCCTTGCCGCGTTGGAAGTAGCGGTCGGGCAGGATCACACCGCCGCCCGACGGGGCGCGGCCGGCGTAGATGGCAAAGCGGCTCGTGGGCGCGATGTGGCCGGTCACGTCGAACGCGAGCGGCTTCTTCGTGCGCAGGGTGACCTCGGCCACCTCGTGGCGCGCGACGTGCGAGTCGGCGCCGGGACGGGTGACCTCGCTGAGCGTGGTGGCATCGACCACCTTCTCGATCGAAACGACTTCGGCGGAGGACTCCTGCGTGACGAGGCGCAGCGTGAGCGTCTGGCCGGGGCGGAGCTTCTCCTGCTGAATCCAGAAAACGCGGGCACGGAACTGTTGGCTCTCGTTGGCGCCGTCCTTCTCATGCGTACCGACATGGCCGCGTTCGACGAAGATCTGGTCGGTGAGCGAGAGGCCGACGGACTCGCCGGTGCCGGCCTCCTTCCGCTCGGGCGAGCTCCAGCGCTCGATCTTCGCGATCGTCGAGGTCTTGCCGCCGGGGGAGAAGACAATGCGGTCGCCCTCCTCCAGCGTGCCGGACTCGATGCGGCCGGCGAAGACGCGTTTGTCGTCCCAGCGGTAGACATCCTGCACCACGAAGCGCAGCGGCTTGGCGGAGAGATCGTCGGTGTCGGCGAAGGCGTCGATCGCCTCGACGGCTGTCGGGCCGGTGTACCACGGCGTGCGCTCGCTGCGGCTGGCGATGTTGTCGCCGTGCTTGGCGGCGACCGGGATGAAGTGCTGCGGCTTGAGGCCGAGCGTGTCGAGGAACGCGGTGTACTCGGCGACGATCTGGCGGAAACGCGCCTCGCCGTAGCCGGCGAGATCCATCTTGTTGACGAGCACGACGAGCTGGC
>JAEXPG010000215.1 GCA_023447015.1 Verrucomicrobiota bacterium | reverse complement strand
CCGCGCTTCACGCAGTCCTTCACGTTGGTGAGCTTCACGCGGCTGTTGCCGATCGGGCTGCCGCCGAACTTGTGCAGCAGGTGGGCGTTGGCCCGCACCTCGGGGGTGACCTTGTAGCTGTCGCCCGCGAGCAGGCCCTTGTAGCCGCCGCGATAGGCGATGATTTCGATGTCGGGCGCGATCTCGGTGTAGCGCTCGATAAGGCCGCCGACGGCGGAGCTGAGGCAGGGGGCGAGACCGCCCGCGGTGAGGAGAGCAACTTTGCGTGGTTTCACGGGTGCGGGATAAAGCGGACCGACCGCCAGCAGGCAAGGCCGGGATGCACGCGTCGTTTTAATCGCGTCCGGATCCATGCATCGGCGGCCGCGCTCCGGTGCCGCACCCTCTCAGTTCCCCACCGTGGAGGAGGTCGACGCCGGCAGATAGAGCCGGAAGGCGGTGCCCCGCCCCACTTGGGTCTCCACCCCGATGCCGCCGCCGTGCGCGCGGGCAATTCCTGCGGCGACGGACAAACCAAGCCCGCGACCGAGCCCCTTGGACGTGAAGAACGGGTCGTAGATCCGATCGAGCGCCTCCGGAGCGATCCCGGGCCCGTCGTCGCAAACCTCAAAACAGACAAAACGCCCTGGTTTCACCGGAGAGGAGAGCATCGCCGCCTGCCGCGGGTCCAACGGCAAATCATGCATCACCACCCGCACACGCCCGTGCGCGGACTCCACCGCTTCGAACGCATTGAGGAGAATCGCCGCCAGCGCCTGCTTGAGCTGACTCGCCACACCGCGCACCCGCGGCAGCGACAGCAACGTCGGGATATAGTCCAAGCTCGAATGCCGCGGCTCGGACCGACCGACCAGCGTCAGTGCCTCGTCGAGGATCAGCTTGGGATCAAGCTCCCGGCGCGCGGCAAACGAATGCCCGGCAGCATCCATCATCTGCCGGCACAGACCGGTCGCGCGCTGCGAGGCCAACCGGATCTCATCCAGCGAGTGGGACAAGCTCGTGCCGGGAGGGACCTCCGCGGCCGCCAAGCCGACATGACCGCCGATGATCGTCAGCAGGTTGTTGAACTGGTGGGCGAGCCCCCCGGCCATCACGCCGAGGCTTTCCATGCGCCGCGCCTCGTGGCGGTGCCGTTCGGCCTCGAGCAGCTCGTGGTCGGCCGCCGGCAGGACCACACCTCCGAGATGGGCCGCATGCTGTTTCTCCAACAGCCGGCGGTTGATCTCGCCGAGCTCGTGCTGCAACCGCTGCCGCTCCGCCAGCAGCCGCCCCAGATCCGGATCGGTGGCCACAGGACCGTTTCCCGGGCTCCGCGGGGCAAACACCGACGGCGCCGCACCCGCAGGAGGTTCAGCCGACTGCGCCCGCTCGGTATCGGCGGCGCGGGAGGGATCGTCGGCGGATGATCGATGGAGGGATGGCACGGTTGTGGCGGAGAATGAAGACGTTGCTGGTGCCACTCTCGTTCGGACGGAATGGCCGCGACTGTCATTGTTCCCGGCCAAATAGGGAATGCTCCCGGGGCCGGCCACGGCCCCAAGCCGCCGCCCCAGGATCCGCATTCGAGGGGAGGGAACCCATGGCCGGGCTTGCCAACCCCGCCGGCCCGGCCTCGATTGCACGCCGGTGCTGAAGAAACTCATCCTCGCCCTGCTGCTGCTTGCCGTGTTCCTCGTCGCCGGTCTCTACCTCGCCGGCGGCTGGTTCCTCGGCACCGGCACCCGCGCCGCCCTGCCGCGTCTGGTCGACATCGCCGAACGCAGCGGCCTGCGCGTCGCACGCTGCGATTTCGCCTCCGCCGCCATCCGCCCCCTCGCCAGCCTGCGCTGGACCGACTGGCGCATCGAGCTGAGCCGCCCGGCCAAGACCGAGGAAAGTCGCCAAACTTCCGATCTGCTGCGGCTGCACCTCGGATCCATCCGCCTCGACTACACCGACTGGGACCCGCTCGTCGCCGCCCTCTCCGTCGCCGACGCCGTCCTCGAGACGCCTTTCATTCCCTCGGCTCCAGCCGACCTGCCCTTCGCCGACGACGAATTCGGCGTCGCCATCGACCGGATCGACGACGGTTTTCTCTCCATCGCCGGACTGCCCCTCGGCACCGACCCGCGCCCCGCGCTGGCCTCGCTGGCCAAGGATCTCGAGCAGCTCGCCCGCGAAAACCGCACCGCCCGCGACCTCCGCCTCGGCGCGCGCCTCCACTTCAAACTCGCCGGCCGCCCGATCGCCGTGCGCCTCGAGACCGCGCGGCGCGACGGCGCCACCTGGCTGCGGTTCAACGCCTCCGATGTCGCCGAGCTCTCCCGCCGCTACCCCCGCCCGCTCACCGCCGCCGAGCAGCAGATCCTCTGCGACCACCCCCAGCGCGCCCTGCTCCTGCTCCGCATCAAGTCCTACGCCGAGCGCCTCGCCCAGCAGCTCAGCCGCGCCGATCGCGCCTACGGCGAGGACTTCACCCGCCATGTCGTCTGGAGCTACTGGCTCCCCCGCACCTTCGGCGCCGACTTCGCCCAACGCGTGACCGATGCCCACGAGGCCGGCGCCACCGACAACACCGCCGCCGAACACCGGCAGGATTTCGCCAACAACACCGTCGGCCGCAGCTACGCCCTCGCCAAAAAAACCGAGGGCCAGGTGCTCAAGCTCATCAAGACCGACCCGCAGATCGTCCGCGTGGCGAAGTGAGTCCGCGAGAACGGCGCCACCACCCACCCCATGGCCAGCCGCCTCCGGCAATTCGCCCACCGGGTCCGCACCGAGATCGAGCTGTATCGGCGGGTTTGGCGCGACCCGCGCACGCCGCGCCGCGCCCGGCTGTTCCTCGCGCTGGCCTTCGCCTATCTCGCCCTCCCCTTCGATCTGGTTCCTGATTTCATCCCGGTCCTCGGCCACCTCGACGACCTCGTCATCATCCCCCTGCTCGTCTACCTCGCAATCCGCGCGACCCCGCCGGCCGTCATCGCGGAGCATCGCGCCGCCCTGTTAGGCAACGGCTCCGCCCCGAAGCGATGACGCGGGGGCTGGACTCGTCCGGAACCCGCCGTTACTTCTGCACCCGCTCCACGGACACGCGACCACCCATTCTCCGCCCCGTCCATCCATGACGCCACGCCTTCCCGTTCCCGGCCTTGCCCGCGCCCTGCGCCTGCTCCCGCTGCTCGTCGGCCTCGCCGCCGCACACGCCGCCGACCCGACCCCGCCCTCCGCCCACGCGCTCAAGCTCGAGGCGACCAAGGACAGCGGCGCCGGCAAGATCGCGATGGTGCAGGC
>JAEXPG010000086.1 GCA_023447015.1 Verrucomicrobiota bacterium | reverse complement strand
GCTCAGGTTTTGCGTCCCGCAAAACCTCAGGCCTCGCAGCCGGTTCCTGTTCGTGGGCTCGCCGTTTTGACTCCGGCTTCCTCCCCACGACGCCTCACGACGCCGCAGTTGCCTTCGTCTAATGCTTGGGTTTTGGATTCTCGCATTGAGGACTTTCACCTCTCAGTTCACTCGCATGTCGGGCGCACACCAGTCGGCACTACCAACGCCGGTATGAAGGTACATTTTCCAAGCGGCGTCCGATTCCCGGCGTGGCAGACCTGAAGCGTTCGCCGAAAGAATGGCTGCACTGAGTTCCATCGACCACGATCGCGTGAGCTGGTTGGCGCCACAGCTGCGCACCGTCTTGGCGGAAGAGCTTCGTCTAGGGAATGCCGTGGTCGAGACATCCGAGGGATGGCCCGGCGCATTGATGGTGATGCTGCAGGCTCCGTTTGCTCGGCGCTACGAAGGAGAAGGAGTAAGCTTCCATCCGATCGAGGATCCTCATTACTGGAAGGAGGAGTATCGTGTCGCAGCCGCGGACCACATCTTGGCATGTCGATTCAGATGAGTAACGGAGGGCGAACCAGCCAACGGTGACGGGAGCACGCACAGGTATCCTTGTGGACATCGAGGCCCACGAACTTACGGTGTGTGCTCATGTGCTGGTCTCCTTTTCTGGTGGTTTGGGCTAACACCTCCACCATGCGGTTCCGGTCGATTTCCGCGACCGACCCGCGTATCCGGCAACCAGGATCTTCCTTCCCAACGGCCGCTCCACGCAGTTATAGTGTCCCGGCGAATTCTGGCATGAACAATCGCACCAGCTCAAAACACTACGATCAAACCTACTATTCCTGGCAAACCACCATTGGTGCGTTTGGCGGGTGGGCGAACCTTCCCAAGTTCCAGAGTTTTATACAGCCTACCGACGACGTGCTGGACTTCGGTTGCGGCGGCGGCTACCTGCTCGAGCAGCTTCACTGCCGAAGAAAATTCGGGGTCGAGGTGAATCCTGCGGCATTGGAAGAGGCCAGACGGAGAGGCATCGAAGTCTTTGCACGCACCGAGGACGTCCCCGATCTGATGTGTGATGTTGCCATTTCCAACAATGCCCTCGAACACACCCTTGACCCTCTCCGCGAACTCGAGAAGTTGCGGCCCAAAATCAAAGAAGGCGGGAGGCTCGTCTTTGTCGTTCCATGCGAGTCCATCGGATATGCGTATAAGGCGAATGATATAAACCATCATCTCTATAGCTGGAGCCCGATGTGCATAGGGAATCTCGTAACAGAGGCTGGCTACAGCGTGCTTGAGTCTCGCCCGTATATTCACAAGTGGCCCCCCGCGTATCGGACAATCGCGAGACTTGGTGGGCGCCGCCTCTTCGATTTCTCGTGCAGGTGCTATGGCCGGATTGCCCGATCCTGGTTCCAGGTCCGCGTTGTCGCCCAGAAACCAAGGAGCGAGAGGATACGATAGTCGGAGAACTCCGAACAAGAGACCACTGCCAATGTTGAAATCACGTCCGTTGCCCGGTCGAGTTCCCGCATCCGGCAGGGCGGACCTCAAGCGTTCACCATCAGGGGATAGAGGACGATCTCCGTGCAGCATCACTTCTCGGGTGCATTTGCACCTGCATGAGGATTTCCAGGGGAGAACCTGAAGCCCTTCTTTTCCGAGCGCGAGCAGGCACTGTCCAAGAACTTCCTGAACTGCGAGGCACAGTCGCAGCGGTGCTTTCTGATTACCGGCGGCAGAGCAGCGATCTCGAAACTGCCGATGGCGGCGGGACCGCCGTGGTCAGTCTCATCGGCAAGACATCCTGCGGCTTGGCTGCATCATGCTCGCCCTGACTTTCAATTGAGGCGGCAGACAAAGGAGATGGGCAACCAATGACGCCCCGTGCATTCCCCATGCGGTGGGGCCGAAGCTTTTCCTTGTGCGGCGCGGTTCTCCCGGTAGACGTGGGCCCGTGATCTGACAGGAGTTCTTTGAGTCGGTCCGAACGCAAACGAGGCGAGCGCCGAGCGGAAAGCGGTTCATCGGCACGCAGTTGGTCTCTGTGGCACCAGCTGTGCCGCCTCTGTGTCGCTTCAGGTCAATGCGGTTAGATTCCGTTCCACCGACTTCCCTCTAGCGCCGGCATAGCACAGTGGTAGTGCAACGGTTTTGTAAACCGTAGGTCGTCGGTTCGAATCCGACTGCCGGCTCCAGAATCGGGCCTGTTTCGCCGCCCATAAACTTCGCAAAAATTCCGCTTGTGCCGCGAAGCTCGCACCCTACGTTCGGCCCCCTCGTTTCGACGAGCACTGCCCGATGGTGTAATGGTAGCACAGCAGATTCTGAATCTGTTTGTCTAGGTTCGATCCCTAGTCGGGCAGCCACTCTCCACCCCGCCCTCCACCGGAGGCGGGGTTTTTCATTTTCCCGGCTAACCGGGCCGCCGCGGCGGCCCATGTGCGGGCGTGTCAGCGAAGCACGGCTTCAGCGTCCCCCGACCGCCGCGTCGCCACCGGTCCAGCGCAGCGCCAGGTAGACAAACGGCCAGGTGAGCACCGGGACCGCCAAGCTCAGCCCCACCGCCCACCAGCGGTTCTGCAGCGCGCTCGCCCCGATCGCCGCGTAGGCGAAACCGGTGGGCACGCACCCCGCCGCGAGTGCGGCGAAATACACCCGCGCCGGCATCCCGACCACCCCGGCCAGACACGCCGTCGCCTCCTGCACGACCGGAACCGACCGGGTCGCCGCGATCACCAGCGGGCCATACCGCCGCATCGCCGCCTCCGCCCGTTCCAGCCCCTTCTCGCCCGCGATCCGTCGCGCCATGCCCACGCCCCAGCGCCGGCAGACGAGAAACGCGACACTACCGGACAGAAACACACCCAACGACGCCGCCACTCCGCCGACCACCGCCCCGAGCGTCAGCCCAAGCGCGCTCATCACCAACGTCGAGGGCACCGGCAGGAAACTGTCGGCCGCCAGGAGTCCGACGCCGACCGCGCCAACCAGCGGACGCGCCGGCACGCCGGCCCCCGTGCCGGTGACGAGACCGGCGGCCCAGGGCTCGAGCAACGGCCCGAGGGCGAGCCACGGCAGGATCGGCACCAGCAGCACCGCGACCACGAGCAACCAGAGGCCTTTCTTCGACGACGTCATCGGCGGAAACGCTGCCCGCCCCACCCGCTCGCGGTCAAGCCGCGCGCCACCAGGCGGTGCGCATTCGGCCCGAAGTCCGGGTTATGACGCCGGAGTCGGACCGGTTCGCGGACTTCTACCCGCCGCCACGGCACCGCCGCCGGTTTGCCAAACACCGCCATTGCCGCCAACTACTGCGCCATGGTCGAGTCCGCCCCCGCCAAACTTTCCCCGAGAAACATCATCATCGATGGCGCGTTGTGCGCAGCCGCCTTCGCGCTCTTCTACTGGCTCGCCGGCCCGCACGTCCCCTCGGAAGACACCACCCAGATCGCGATCTGGTCGGCCTTCTGCGCGACGTGCATGACCGGAGTGTTCTGGTTCGCCCTGCAGATGTTCAAGGCTGTCCTGCGGCACCAGCGCGCGGCCGCCCGCGCGAAGCACTAGGCCCGGCGGCGGCGGGCGCCGCCCGCGTCACCTCACTCCCCACCGCCGTAGGTCTCACGCCAGTCGTACGCCTCGGCCTTCGCCTTCCGTCGCTCCACGATGGCGGCGACGATCAGCGACACCTCGAACAAGGCCATCATCGGCACAGCGACAAACAGCATCGTGAAGGGATCGGTGGTGGGCGTGATGAACGCCGCCACGACCAGACAGATCACGACCACGAGGCGGCGCGAACGCCGGAACGTCGCCACCCGCACGATGCCGAAATAGGCCAGTGCCAGCACCGCGAGCGGAAACTCGAAGACCGCCCCCATTCCCACCACCAGCCAGGTCATCATGCTGTAGTAGGAGCCCACCGTCCACATCATGGCATAGCCCATCCACAGCGTCGTGCTGATCGAGACCTCGATCGACTTTGGGACCAGCAGGACGAAGCTGAAGGCCGCGCCGGCCAGAAAAAGCAGAACCGCGGCGCTGATCGTGGGCCGGAGCACCCGTTTCTCCTTCTCCGCTAGCGCGGGACTGACGAACTGCCCGAGGAAAAACAGGACGAAGGGGATCGACGCCACCAGCGCCGGCGTCACGCAGATCTGCACCATCACCCCGTAGACCTCCATCGGAGTGTCGGTCCGCAGCTCCAGCTTCAGCTCCGGAAAGGAGGCCAGCGCCCGATGCCACGGCCACTCCAGGAAAGTGCGCACCTCCTGCATGAACACACCCGACAGGGTCGCCATGATCACGATCACGATCGCACACTTCACGAGCGTCCAACGCAGCTCCTCGAGGTGATCGAGGAAACCCATCACCTTCTCGCCCTTGCGCGCCGGCACGGCATCGGGCTGAGCGGAGTCTTCTGCGTCGGGCTGGGGAGCGATGGACACGGGAGAAGATCAGCGGGCGAACCGGTGCGGCGTCAAGTCGCCTGCACTCCTGCCCGCGCCCCGCTGGAGAGAGCCTGTTCGAGCGCGTGCCACGCGAGCATCACGCAGGTCACCCGCTGGGGATACTGCGCCGCGCCCTGCACCGCCTGCAGGTCGCCGAGGGCGTCGAACTGTTCGGGGGACAGACCCTCGCCGGTGAACAGCCGTTCCACTTGGCCGGCGAGAGCCAGCGCTTCCGCGGTCGACCGGCCGCGCACCTTCATCGTCAACAGCGAGGCCGAGGCCTGGCTCAGCGCACAGCCCTGACCGGTGAACGTGGCCTCCTCCACGAGCCCCGCCGGCGAAAGCCGCAGGTGCACCGCCACCTCGTCGCCGCAGGCCGGGTTCTCCGCATGGGCGCCGTGCGTCTCCCCCGCACAGGCGCCGTGGTGGCGCGGATGCCGGGAGTGATCGAGGATGATTTCCTGGTAGAGGTCGCTCGGGTCCACGCCGCGGAAGTTGGGAACAAAGCCCGGCGGGTGCAACCCGCGAGCCGGCGCCCCACCCGCGCCAGCCCCGCCGCCGCCGCCCCGGCGCGTCC
>JAEXPG010000630.1 GCA_023447015.1 Verrucomicrobiota bacterium | reverse complement strand
GGAGAAGTTACTTCGAGACCGGGTCGGCGGGAAGGACCGCGGTGCGCTGGATGCGTTTCTCGACCATCTTCCGCGTCGCCGACTGGCTCGCCTGCTCGCGCGCGATGCGGTCGGCGTCGGCCGTGGTGCGGAGGATGCGCGGCTGGATGAAGAAGACGATCTCGTCGCGATCCTTCTGCGTCTTGTTGCTCCCGAACAGCGCGCCCAGCACGGGGATCTCGCTCACGAGCGGGAAGCCGCCGCGGGTCTTGCCGTTGGTGTCCTTCTGCAGGCCGCCGAGCACGATGATCTCGCCGTCGCCCACGCTGATGAACGACTTCGCCGTGCGCTTGGCGATGAGCGGCTGCTTGTCCTCATTGTTGGTGTAGCCGTCGATCTCGTCGGCGCTCTGCTCGATCTCCATCTGGATGGTGCCGTCGGAGCCGATGAGCGGCTTCACCGTGAGCTCGAGACCGATGTTCTGGTAGCTGTAGCTGTTGCGCGCCCCGACGGTCGTCGAGACGTCGCTGTACGACGAGGTGATGATGGGCAGCGCCTTGGCGACCGTGATCGAGGCCTCCTGGTTGTGCGTGGTGGTGATGCTCGGCACGGAGAGCACGCGGACGTTGCTCCAGGAATTCTGCTTCGTGTTGATCGACCCCTTGGCATCGACGGTGTCACGCCCGTCGGCGACCTGGTTCAAGAGGATGTCCGAGAGCGTGAAACCCGGGCCTTCCACGCCGGTGATCCCGACCACGCGGTTGGCCTTCACGGTGACGCCGTTGAACGCGTCGATGCCGCGCTGCACGGTCTTGCCGACGGTGACGGAGGCGATGAGGACGTCGATCTGCACCTGGGGCAGCACGACGTCGATCTGCTTGATCAGGGAGCGGACGAGGTTGAGGTCGTCCTGCGTGCCGGAGGCGACGATGGCGTTGCTGCGCTCGTCGGCGATGATGGTCATGAAGTCGCTGAACTGGGAGTTGCGCTCGCCGGAGCCGCCGGCCCCGCCCATCGGGTTGACCTGCGGCGTGACGGGGGTGTTGGCGGAATTGCGCCCGGTGGCGGGGAACGTCTCGCTGCTGCGCAGCTTGCGCGAGGTGCGGCTGCCCGAGGAGGAGGACGACGACGAACTGCGCGAGGCGGAGCTGGTCGAGCCGGAGATGAACGTGCTCAGCAGCGAGGCGACATCGGTGGCCTGCGCGTGCTGGATCTGGATGACCGCGATCTGCGTGGACGGGTCGGCCTGGACGTCGAGCTTCTCGATGAGGTTCTGGTAGAACTGCACGCTGGCCGAGTCGGTGACGAGGATGACCTGGTTGGTGCGCTCGTCGAAGTTGATGCTAGTGGTGGCGGAGATGAGCGCGGCGCCGAGGCCGGCCGCGGCGCTGTCACCGCCCTCGCCGCCGGTGGTCTGCGGGGGCGAGCCCGGAGGCATCGGCACGCCGGGGGTCGCGCCGCCCTGGCCGTTCTGGCGGTTGAAGGCGGAGCGGGTGGTCTCGATCAGGCTCTTGATCCTCTCGGCCACCGCCTGGGCCTGGGCGAACTTGAGCGTGTAGAACTTCGTGACGAGGTCGCGCGGCCGGTCGACCTGCTCGAGCACGTACTCCAGGCGCTGGAGGTTGGAGATGGTGTCGGTGACCAGCAGCGTGTTGGAATTCTGGAACGGCACCACGGCGCCGAAGCCGGGGCTGAGGAACGGCTGCACCTGGTTCTGGAAGGTCGTCGTGTCGAGGTGCTCGAGGCGGAAGAGCTTGCTCACGACCTGGCCCGACGGCGGGCGGTCGCGCAGGGTGCCCAGCACCAGCTCCGGCGCCTCGGTGCGGATGTTGGTGATGACAACGACCTTGATGAACTTCTCGCCCAGCGGGGCCACGGCGATGTTGTTCAGGCTGAGCAGCGACTCGAGGGCGGTGATGGCGTCACGCTTGGAGATCGGCCCGTGGCTGTTGAAGGTGAACGTGGGCGTGGGCAGCTGCTGCGGGCGGATCACCGAGCGGCCGGTGAGCTGCTCGAGCAGGTCGAGGACGGTCGAGAGCGGGTTGTCGCTGAGCTTGATGTTGTCGACCATCGCCGCGCCGTCGCCGGCGGCCGGGATCGGCACGATCGACGTGGGCGCCGCCGGCGTCGCGGCAACCGGGGGCGGAGGCAGGCCGTCGGTCGGCGGGAGGGCGGGATCCTGGGCGGACGCGACGGGCGCGAGCCCGGCCAGCACGAGGGCGACAAGCGCACCGAACGCGCGGCACTGGAGCGAGGAGCGACGGGGTTTCATGGTGGAAATGCGGATCACGGGACGCGGACGAGAGTGGTTGCGGGAGGCGGTCACTGGAGCAGCTCGAGGCCGGAGAGTTTGAGGCGCACGTCGAGCTGCGCGGTGTTGCGGCGGTCGGGGGTGAAGACGACCTGCTCGATGTTGACCAGCGGAAGCGAGGTGCGGAGGTCGTCGACGAAGCCGCCGAAGGTGGCCAGGTCGGTCTTGTCGACGGTGAGCGTCACGGTGTGGATCGCCACCGGCGGCTTGCGGTCGGTGGTGGGCGGATCGAGCCGGTAGGAGGCGATCCGCTGGCGCTTGATCACGGCGTCGAGCTGGCCGACGAGCTGGTTGCCGTTGAGCGAACGCCCCTGCTGCACCTGCGCGAGGCGGCTCTGGAGCTGCTCCTGGGTCTGGGTCGCGCTGTCGAGCCAGGCCTGCTGCTGCGCGAGCACCACGCCGGCGCCGCTCCAGCGCTCCTTGGCGGCGCGGGCCCGGCCGAGCACGGAGGACAGCCAGATGACCACGGCCACCGTGAGAACGACGAGGAGCAGGATGCGCTCGCGCCAGTTGCGACGGAAGAAGAAGGCTCTCATGGAGTCGGGACGGCGGGTTCGGGTTGTTCGGGCGCGGGCGCCGGCGGCGGTTCGCCGGCGGGCAGTGGGGCCGGGCCGCCGGGCGGAGGCATCCCCGGGCGCATCCCACGGGCGCGCATCCGCGGATCCACTCCGTCCGGACGCATCATCCGCGGATCGCCACCGGGCATTCCCGGGGGAAGGTGCCGGGCCGCCTCGGGCGGTTGGCCGGGACCGGCGGTGGGCGGTTGCGCCGAAGCAGGCGGCATCGCCGGCGCCGGACCCGCGGGTGCCGCCGCCGTGCCGGCGGAGAAGCCGGGCCGGAACGCGAGCACGAGCTGGAAGGTGCCGCCGCCCTCGCGGGTGCGGATGTTCTTCACCTCCACGGAGGAGAACGCGGGCGCCCGTTTCAGCGCCGCCTCGAACTCGTTGACCTCCGCGAGCGAACTGGTGGAGCCGTCGATCACCATCTGCAGCCCGCCCTCGACGGAGACCTTGGTGAAATAGATCGTGAGCGGCCGCAGCTCGTTGACGTACGCGAGCAGCTCCAGCGGCTGCGGCTTGCGGTCGATGTAACCGGCCAGGCGGTTGACGATGTCGTTGTTGGACTCCGCCTGGCGCGCGGCGGCCGTCTGCGACTCGATCCGCGACTGGCGCCGGGCGTTGAGCAGATAGGCGCCGAACAGCCCGACCTCGGAAACGAGGAGCAGAGCCGCGGCCGCGCCAAGTCCGGCGAGCGCGCCCCAGGCGTAGCGGTTCCACTGGAAATCCCGGCGCTTCACCCGGAGGAAGTCCGGCTCGCGCAGATCCATCGCCCAAAGCTGGCCCGCGGTGAGCGCGCCGGCCTCGGCCGACTTCTCCGCGAGAAAATCCTGCGCCTCCCAATGAAAATGATACCGCCCGCCCTTCACCGTGCAGGGGATCTCGTTCAGCCGGTAGCGGCGCACGCGGCGGCCGGCCGGCTCGATGCGCGCCAGCACCAGCTCGCGCGCCGCGGCCACGCTCTCCTCCCCTCCCGGCTCGGCCGGCACGGGCCGGCTCACGATCCGGCGGGGCACCACCGAGCCGGAGGCGAACTCCAGCGCGGTGACCGCCTCCGTGGTCTCCAAAATCACGATGCCGGTCGCGGCCTCCGCGCGCGGGAGCCAGGTGGCGAAATCCGGCACGACGAAGCCCGCCTGCGCCCACGGCTCCTGCACGCCGGCAAACTTGCGGCGCAGGGCCGCGAACACCACCAGCGCGCCGGGGGCGGCGTAGAACCCGCGCCCCAGCTGCTCGTCACCGAACGGCGAGTCGGCCTCGAGCGCCAGCGCCGCGAAACCCGGCAGCTCCTTCGCCGCCGTGCCCGCGGCAAGCGGGGCGAACGCCGTGAAGAAGTGATGGCCCGGAACAAGGAGCACCGGTTGCTCGGGGAGACGTCGCCCGCCGGCGAGTCTGGGTTGTGAGGTTGGGTCCGCCACGTGGTTCAGGGTGTTTGCTGGGAATCGGCGATGCTAGATGGGGGCGGGTCCTCCACAAGCTCAAGAAAACGGAAAGGGTATTCGAGCTGGCCGGTCGCACCGCCGGCCGAACCGGCCGCCGGCACCGGAGCGGGGTTGGCGCCGCCGGACCGACGCGTCGGACTGGTCGTGCCGCCCGCATCCGTGCGGATCACCGCCCGCAGGCGGAAATGCGCCTCGCGCTCCCGCACCGTGACCACAATGCCCAGCGCCTCGCTCTGCACCCCGAACTTCCCACCGGGCGGCAGCGCCCCGGCCTGGTCCGCCAGCTCGCTCACCGAGCGGAAGTAGCGGGCGCCGGCCGAACCGCGCGCACCGTCGACGGTGTCCAGGGCGCGCGACAACGACGCGAGCTGCCGGTCGTCGACCAGGCCGGACACCCGCAGCGTCTCGTCGGGCACGGTGTTGAGATTGATCGTGCCGTCGCTCCACAGGCTCACGCGGCGCATGAACTCCTCGCAGCGGTCGTTCGGCCGGCCCGCCTCGGTGAACATCAGGTCGGCGAAGCCCTGCACGGCCGCGAGCTCGGCGAAGGAGCGCGGGGGCCGGTTGGCGGCCACATGCGCGGGATCCGTCCGGAGATAGTCGTCCTTCTCCGCGCCGAAGGGCCGGGGGTTGTCGTCGGCGTCGATCCAGTCGAGCAGGCTGTCGGTGAGCACGTCGACCTCGCCCGCCTCGAAGCCGAGGTCGGTGAACACCGCGACCAGCGCCGGTTCCGCCAACTCGGCGTCCTTCAGCGGCAGCTTCGCGTTCTCGTCGGCAAACTCCACCGTCACCACCCGGCCGGCCTCCGGCTCGTAGCCGGCGGTGGCGAGCGGGTCGCCCCAGCCCTGCGCGGGAGCGTAGAGCCCGCCGTCGATCTCCCGGTACATCGCGAGCACCGACAGCGTGGCCTCGAGCGCCGAATACGCCTCGCCGCGAAGCCGGTTGCGCTGCACGTAGTAGCCCTCGCCGGCCATCTCGCCCATCGCCCGCTCGCTGAACTTCAGGATCGCGGCGGCCGTCACCACGATGAGGATGAGCACGAACACGAGCACGGAGCCGCGGCGCACGCGGCGGACCGGGCGACGGGAAACGCGGGGGTGGCGGCCGGGCGCGTTCATCGCAGCGGCGCCCCTCCCGGCACGTCGGGAAGCGTGATCGAGACCTCCCGCTCCATCCCCTGGTAGGCGAACGTGATCCGCACCCGCTGCGGCACCAGCCAGCCACCCTTGTTGTCGGCCTGCGGCTGCTCGGAATGCGTCCACGCCTTCCGGTCCGCGTCGTAGTAGTCGTAGGAAATTCGGCGCCCGAACGGCGACAGCTGGGTCTTGCGCGGGCGGGCCTTGCCGTAGTCCTCCTCGAGCTTGGACTTCCACAGGAGCACCAGCCCCTCGTCGGCGTTGATCTGGAGCGCGCACTCGACCTGCGGCAACGGCCGCTGCGGCCACACGCACTGTCCCGGCGCCTCGTCGATCTCGAACATCAGCATCGGCGGCGAACCGTCGTAGCCGCTGGGCGTGCCGAAACGGAAACGCGTGCCCGTCGTCGCCACGGCGTCGGTGGGTTGGCCACCTTCCGGCCGGGTCCCGCGAGGGTCGCCAATCACCGGCGGATGCTGCGGGTTGGCGTCGCGCACCGGCCGCGGCAACCGTCCCCGCCCGCCCTGGTCCGCCGGCGCCGGTCCGCCCAGCGCCCAAACCGCGAGCCGGCCGAGACGGCGACCGAGATCCAAGCTCTCCGAGACGGCCACCGCGAACGGTCCGTCGCTCCGGGCGCCCGCCAGCCCAGCCACGAGGGCGGCGTAGCGCGGAGGCTCCTCCCGCACCGGGCGGGGCGACTCCGCGGGCGCAGGCCGGTTCCGCGGCGCGAGCGAGGTCTGCGGCGGCGCATCGGCCGCGGGTCGTTTCAAATCCTGGGTCGGCACCACCGACTGCTCGACCAGCGCCTCGAGGAAACGGGTGACGCCGCGCACGTGGCGGTCGAACAGCCGCTCCTCCGAGCCGCCGCCCCAGAGCTCGCCCATCGAGAGCACGAAGAAGTTCACCGCGATCAGCAGCATCGTCGCCAGGGCGACGGCGAGCAGGACCTCCAGCAACGAAAAGCCCCGCCGGCCCGCCGGAGCGGGAGCCGGCGCGGAGGCTCCGCCAAGAGATGGTCGGGCGCGGTTCATGTGCGTTTCTCCGCGGCGATGCCGCGGCGCCGGCGCTCCTCCTCGATGCGTTGCTTCGCCTCCTCGAAAAGCTTGCCGCGCTCCACCGGTTCCGACCACGACGGGCGCAGCACGGTGAGCCGCTCGTTGTACTCGCGCTTCTTCGCCTTCTCCGCGGTCATCTCGACGTGAAGCTCCACCGTGAACAGGTCGGCGACCGGCGCCGGCGCCACACGCGCGGTCCACAGCAGGGAGGCCGAGGCGGGCGTCTTGATCTCCCCGCCCTTCTCCAGCTCCTTCAGGTCGGGCTGCAACAGCACCTGCTCGCGCACCCAGCGCACCTCCTGCTCGAACTCGTGGTCGGTCCGCACCGCCGCCAGTCCCTCGATGATGTTGAGATACGACGACGTGAGCACGACCACCGCGAAGGCGAAAAGCATCAGGGCCAGCAGCACCTCCAACAGGGTGAAACCGCCACGGCGGCACCGCCCGCCTGGGGACCATCGCCCCGCGCCGACTGCGCGCGCGTTCTCCGGACGCCTCATGACCGCCCGCCTTTCTTGGCCGCGTCGGTCGAAAGCATCTCGGCACCGGTCCACGGATCGATGATCACGCGGTGCTTGTAGTCGCCGAGCTTGAACTCCACCGCGAACGCCTGGCACGAGCCGTCGGGGAAGATCCGCACCGCCGCGGCCGGCCGCCGGGTGACCAGTTCGCCGCGCACGAGGATGAAGTCGTTGGCCGCCACCTCCTCGGAAAACACCGCCTCGCACTCGCGGTCCTTCGCGTTGGCCTCGGCGGGCACCGGCACCGACGCCTTGCCGCCACTGCCCTCCACCATGAAAGACTTCGTCTCCTCGTCCCAGCGCAGCTCGACCGTCCGGCGCGACGTCAGCGCCCGGTCGCGCCCCATCGCCATCGCCTTCCAGAAGGCGCCCTCGAACTCGTCCGCGGGCGACGATTTGCCCAGCGACTCCATGCTCACCACGAACATCGTGCCGGCCACCGCCATCAGGGCGATCACCAGCATCACCTCGAGAAGCGTGAAGCCCCGGCGATCTCCGCCGGCCCGTCTGCCGAGGCCGAGGGCGACGCACCGCGCGGACGCAGCGGCGGAGCGCGCACCGCGGCAGGCCCTCGCCCCGCGCATGCCCTCCACCTGCGACCACGTGTCGCCCCTCGCCCCTCGTCCCTCGTCCATCCCGCCGCCGTGTTGTGAAATCCGGATCACCAGTTGCCGATGTCGTCGGCGGTGCCGTCCTTCCGGTCCTTCCCGGCCGACCAGACATCATAACGGTCGGTATTGTGGGTGCCGGGGCAGCGATAGAGGTACGCCGTACCCCATGGATCGACAGGGGTCTTCCCGCCCTCGGCCTTGATGTAGGGGCCGCGCCAGCGCTCGGCGTTGGTGGCCGGGGCCGTCACCAGCACCTGGAGACCCTCCTCCGTCGTCGGATAGCCGCCCATGTGGATCTTGTAGCTGGTCAGCGGCACCTCGAGGCTCTGCTTCACGAAGATGCGGGCGATGTCCTCCTGGCCGCCCTCGAGCAGCTTGCCGCCCTGGACCACCGCCACACCGGCGAGCAAAGCGATCAACGCCACGACGATCAGGATCTCGAAAAGGGTGAACGCGGCGCGCCGCGAACGTTTGTTCTCAGGGTTACGAGGCATGACGGCAGAATGGGACGCGCCCCTCCGGGGTCAAGTTACCGCTCCGCCCCATGCCGCGCCGCCAGCGCAGTTAACGAAACGTTGCCGGAACCGCGGCGTCGGCCCCGGGCCGGCGGTCCTCCGCGACGTCCCGCCGGGCACGCGCACCGGCCCCGCGAGCATCCCACCACAAACCGGCGCAGCAGCACAGGCCCAGCCACAGCGCCGCCCCGTGCCGCTCGCCGAGGAGCGCCCAGATCGAGTCGCCCACGTTCCCAAGCTGCTCGGCATAGAGCAGGTCGCTCAGGCCCGGATAGTCGCCGAAGAAGCCCGCATACGCCACGAGCGTCGTGGCCACGACCAACACGACCGCCGCCAGCCCGGTCGCGACCGCGGCGGCCACCCGCGGCCACCGCAGCCACCGCAGCGGCAACAGAAGCAGCCCCGCCAGCGCCGCCGAGAACAGCGTGCCGGCCCAGCCTTTTTCGGCCGGCCCGTCGCAATGCCGCCAGTAGAGATCCAGCAGGAGGAGGAAGCCCCAGAGCGTCCAGTACGCCCGCGGCCCCGGCTCCGCGAGCCGCCGTTGCGCCGCGCGCAGCGCCACCAGCCCGAGCACGAGCAGGACATACGTCGACACCGCCGCGCCGAGCAGCACCGCCGCACCGACCGCGGCCACCGCGAGTCCCCCAACCAGCCGCAGCCGCCGGTTCCGCAACCGCCCCACCCCGCCGGCCGCCGCACCGACCGTCCACACGGCCAGCGTCATGCCGACCAGATAGGTCAGCGGACCAACGACCCGCACCGGGCGATAGGCGTTGCCGTCGAAACCATCGAACCACTGCACGCCGTCCCAGACGAACCCCGGCCGCAGGCGCACCGGCTGGGCGTCCGGAAGCAGGAAATGATAGAACACCACCGCGCGCCCGCCGCCGGGCTTCGGCAAGGGGCCGCGCGGCGGCTCCAACCGGGCGCCCCCGTCGGCGGCATGCAGGTCGAGCGCCGCCTGGAACGGCGCCGGCGCCCCGCCGAACTCCGCCGTCACCCACGCCGGCAGCCAGCACCGCGTCCCGGCGGGCAGGACCGGCGGAATCAGCGCCGCACCGACGCGGAAGAACGCCGCGCGCACCGGCGCGCGCACTTCCACGCAGGGGAGAAACGTCTCCGGGTGGCGCTTGCTCTGCCAGTACTCGCCCTCGACCACGTAGTTGAACCTCACCTGCACCGCGGCGTGCAGCCCCTTCTGGTCCACCACGGACTGCTCGATCTCGAAGTCCGCCTCGAGCCCGCCGCCGGGCGCCGCCCGCCAGCCGAAGCGTTGACCCTCGGGCTGCACCAACCGGCCGTCCGCGGCGTGGAGCTGGTACGACAGCCGCGACCGCCCGTCGATCGCCTGGGTGGTACGATAGACGCCGCGCAGCCGCAGCACCTCGCCGTCGGCCGCAAAACTCGCCATGCCCTCGATCGCGACGCCTCCGGCCGACCCGTGGAACGCCCGCTCACCCGCGCCGGCACGGTCGGTCTGCACCGTCCAGTCGGGTGCGACCGTGCCGGCCGCGGCCGGCGCACGCGGCGCCAGGCAGCCCAAGACTGAGAAAAGAATCAGGATCCGGCGCAGGCTCATGGCTCCAGCAACACCTCCGGTTTGCGCAACGCCACCAGCGTCAGCGTCTGCGGATCGAACGAGAGCGCGTACGGCCGCAGCCCCGCGGGCGTGGTCTCGAGCGGTCCGTAGTAGGCGCCGATGGTGCGCCCGATGTGGTCGAGCCCGTGTCCGGTGAACGTCCGCGGCACGGGCAGGCCGAGCGCCTCGAGCACGATCACCGGCAAATCCTGCAACCCGGCCGCCGCCTCGAAGCGCCGCGGCGCCTCCGGCAACCCGGCGATGATCAGCGGCACCGTGTCGGGGTGCAGCCGCGGTGGCACCTGCTCGAGGTAGCGTTCGAGCTCGTGCGTGATCGCGCTGTCATGGTCCGAATACACGGCGACGATGCACTGGTCGCGCAGACCCGCGGCCTCCAGTTCCGCGAAGAACGCGGCGATGCTGTCGTCCACGTAGCGCACCGACTGCACGTAGTTCGCCTCGATCCGCCCGCAGGTCTTGCCGCTCGCGACGCCAACATGCTCGTAGGGATGGTGGTTGGTGAGCAGGATCACGTGCGCAAAGGTCGGCTGTGTTGCCGCCGCCAGTCTCCGCGCCGCCTGGTGGAGGACCGACCGGTCGGAGATGCCCCACCCGATTTGTTCGCGGGCGTCCAGATCCTCCCGAAAAAACGTCTCGTCGTAGCCGAGCGCCTGGTGCGCCTGCTCGCGGCGCCAGAAGTACCCGTCGTAGCCGTGCATCGACCAGCAGCGGTAGCCCGCCTGCTTCAGCACCTTCGGCAGCGAGGGCACCCGGTCGAGCGGCTGGCTCACATAGATGGGATTGCGCCGCATCGGCACCTGCGACGTCAGCGCCAGCACGCCGGCGGAGGTCGTGCGACCGACGCCCGTGCAGTCGATCGTGTTGGCAAAATAGACCTCATTGCCCGCCAGCGTCTCGAGGAACGGCATCAGCGGCTGGCCGTCGTGCCGCGCGCCGAGCACGAGGCCGTCGACCGACTCCATCTGGAGGAACACCACGTGCTTTCGCCCGGGGGCCACGGCCGGCACCGGTCGGCGCTCCGCGGCCAGCTCCGCCAGGAACGCGCGCAACGGAGCGGGGTCCGCGTTCGCCTGCCGCGACTCCTCCCAGTACCACCCCGCGCTCTGCACGACGTCGAACACCGCATAGCCCACGCCGCCGAGTTCCTCCACCAGCAGGCTGTTGGCGAAGCGCGGCCAGAGCCGGTCCCACGACCGGCTGGTGGCGACCACCCCCAGCGCCCCCACGCACAACCCCCCCCAGCCGAGAAAGAGCCGCCGGTGGCGGCGCGCCGCGGGACCGCAGCTGGGGCGGGGTGATTCCGGCCCGACCGGGTGTTCTCGTTGTTGGTTCATTCTGGATCTGAAGGCGGAGGATGGCGCGGAACGCCGTGTGGTGAGACGCTGGTCCCACCGCACCCGTTTCACACGATCCACCGGAACGTTTCCGTTCGGGGAAAGCCGGGAGAAAACCGACGCGCCGCCAAACGTCCACCGCCATATGACGAATTTTCCGTACATCGTGCACCATCGCTCCGGCGCCCGCTCAAAATCGACCACGGGCACGCGATCGAGCGCGGCCGCCTCGCCAAGCTCGCCACGTCCGTCCCCACGCCCGGCGCCGGCCGCACTCCGGCCTTGGTTTTTCGCGCGCGCCGCCGTTTGATCCCGCCGCTCCTCCGCCGGCATGCTCCGCTTCGTCCTCCGTCGCCTGCTCGAATCGATCCCCGTGATGTTCCTCATCGTCACGGCGGCGTTCTTCATGGTCCGGTTCGCGCCGGGCGGCCCGTTCCTCAACGAGAAGGCCGTCCCGCCCGAGGTGCAGAAGAACCTCGAGGCCTACTACGGCCTCGACCGGCCGCTCGGCCGCCAGTACCTCGCCTACCTCGGCAATCTCTGCCCGAAACGCCTCGCGCCGCAGCGCCTCTTCGCCGACGCCGACCGCGACGGCCGCTGGGACTTCGATCTCAACGCGGCCTTCGGGATGGATTTCGGCCCCTCCTACAAGTACGCGAACCGCACCGTCAACGAGGTCGTCGCCGGCGCGCTGCCCTGCTCGCTCGAGCTCGGCGCCTGGTCGCTGCTGGTCGCGCTCGGGCTGGGCATCCCGCTCGGCGTGCTCGCCGCCGTGCGCCGCAACACCTGGCTCGACTACCTGTGCAGCGCCGTCTCGCTGTTCGGCGTGTGCGTGCCGACGTTCGTGCTCGGCCCGCTGCTCGTGCTCGGCCTCGCCATCCACCTCCAGCGCTTCAACGCCTCCGGCTGGAACGAGCCGCTCGACCGCGTGCTGCCGGCCCTCACCCTCGGGCTGGTCTACGCCGCCTATGTCGCCCGCCTCACCCGCGGCGGGATGCTCGAAGTTCTTGGCCAGGATTTCATCCGCACCGCGCGCGCCAAGGGCGCCTCCGAGCTGCGCATCGTCCTGCGCCACGCCCTGCGCGGCGGGCTGCTCCCGGTCGTCTCCTTCCTCGGGCCGGCGGCGGCGGGCATCCTCACCGGCTCGTTTGTGATCGAACGCGTCTTCCAGATCCCCGGGCTCGGCCGCGAGTTCGTCACCTCCGCCTTCAACCGCGACCACCCGCTGGTCGTCGGCACCGTGATCCTCTACGCCGGCGCGATCGTGTTCTTCAACCTGCTCGTCGACATCGCCCAGGTCTGGCTCAACCCCAAGCTCCGCTTCGACGACTGAAACCTGAACCCATCGGAACGGACGACAGACGAGAACGAAGGAAACACCCGCACCCCACCCCGTCCTCCGTCATCCGCCTTCTGTCCTCTGTCTTCCGCCTTCCGTCTTCCGCACCTTACACCTTCCCACTTTCTACCTTCCACCTTCCCCCCCCTCCTCCCTCCGCTTCGTTCCCTTCGTTACCTTCTGTCGCCTCCGTCTTCCGCCCTCCGTCTTCCGCCTTCCGTCCTCCGTCCTCTGTCTTCCGTCCTCTGTCTTCCGTCCTCCGCCCTCCGTCCTCCGTTCCTGATTTCCTGATTTCCACATTTCCCCCGCCGTGCGCCCCCCTGCGCCCCCGCCCGCACCGCCATCCACGCTCCGCAATCCGCATTCTCCCGATGCTCCGCCTCTCGCCCTCGCCCGACCGCCTGCCCTCGCCCGCGCCGCCCGACGCCGCGGAGCACGGCTCGTCGCTCGGGCGCGACGCATGGCGCCGCCTGCGCAAGAACCGTCTCGCCGTCGCCTCGGGCCTGTTCCTCGTCGCGCTGTTCCTGGCCTGCGCCGTGATCCCCGGCCTGTTCGGGCTCTCCTACTCCGACCAAAACCTCGGCCAGGGCTACACCCCGCCCGGCCTGCGGTATCTGTTCGGCACCGACCGGCTTGGGCGCGACGTCTTCGCCCGCGTGCTCTTCGGCTGCCGCATCTCGCTGGCGGTCGGCCTCGCCGCCACCGTCGTCTCGATCACCATCGGCGTGACGTGGGGCGCCGTCGCGGGCTACGTCGGCGGCAAGCTCGACTCGGCGATGATGCGCATCGTCGACATCATCTATTCCCTCCCGTTCACGCTCTTCGTGATCCTGCTCCTCGTCTTCACCGACGAGCTGGCGAAACGGTTCCAGTTCGGCCCGTCGTGGAACGTCCTCATGCTCTTCGTCGCCATCGGCGCCGTCGAATGGCTCACGATGGCGCGCATCGTCCGCGGGCAGGTGCAGTCGCTCAAGCGCATGGAGTTCGTCGAGGCGGCGCGCACGCTCGGGCTCGGCCACGCCCGGATCATCTTCCGCCACCTCCTGCCCAACCTCCTCGGCCCCGTGATCGTCTACACCACGCTCACCATCCCCGGCGTGATGCTGCTCGAGGCGTTCCTGAGTTTCCTCGGCCTCGGCGTGCGCCCCCCGATGAGCTCGCTCGGCACGCTGCTCTACGACGGCCAGCTGGAGATGGAGAGCCAGCCATGGCTGCTGCTCGGCCCCGGCGCGGTCTTCTCGCTCACGCTGCTCGCCCTCAATTTCCTGGGAGACGGCTTGCGCGACGCCTTGGATGTGCGAGCCTCGGCCGACTAACGCCCTCTCGTTTCCGCTTCGTCCGCCGCCCGCAATGTTCTCCCGTTTCCGTCCCTACTACCGTTATCTGCGCCCAGTGCGCGGAAAGTTCATCGTGGGTATCTTCTTCGGTGTGATTAGCGGCGGCGCAAGTGGTGGAGGCATGCCGGTGATCATCGAGAAGGGGCTCAGGCCGCTTTTCGAAGCGACTGGAGCCGACCGGCTGGGGGTTTGGGAGATCGTTCCGTATCTTGCGCTCATCCCGTTGCTGGTCGGCATTCGCTGCGCTGGGCAGGCGCTGAACACGTACTTGATCACCTATTCTGGAACCATCGTGCTAGAAGGATTGCGCTCCGATCTCTTCAAGAAGTTCCAACGCCTCCATCTGGCCTTCTTCCAACACGCTCGCAGTGGAGACCTCCTTGCGCGCGGCATATCCGATACCCAGCAGGTTCAGCTTACGCTCACCGTTTCGGCCAACGATCTCATCGTGCTTCCGGTCACCTTCTTCAGTGCGATCGGGTACATCATCTGGACTGCAGCTCGTACGCCAGGCGCTGCCATTTTCCTCATGGGCCTTGCCGTGATTCCGATCTGTGTCCTCCCCATCAGGGTGATCGGCCAAAACCTCTACCGCCGAGCGAAACAAGCCTTTGCTGCCGGCGGCGACGTTTCTGAACAGTTGCGGGAGAATCTCTCTGCCACCCGCGAAGTACGTGCCTTCGTACTCGAAGAACGCGAAGTTCGCCGGTTCACCTCCGGGATCCATCAGTTCTTCGGGTTGCAGATGAAAGTCACGAAGTACTCAGCGATGCTGTCGCCGCTGATCGAGTTCATCGCAGTCTTCGGCATCGCCGGCTCTCTGCTACTGGCCTACCGAGCCCAAACCCAGTTCCCGATCGTTTTCGCGATGATTGCGGCGCTTTACATGGCTTACGACCCACTGCGCAAAATGGGCAAGCTCCAGGGCGAGTTCACCCGCGGCGCCGCCGCCCTCGACCGCATCGAGCAGATCATGCACGAGCCGGAACTGATCACCGATCCGGCGAAGCCGCGCGAGATCGGCCGTGCCCGCGGCGAGATCGAGTTCCGCGACGTCACCTTCACCTACGGCGGAGACAAACCCGAGGATACCGTGCTGCGCGGCGTCTCCGCCCACATCCCCGCCGGCGCCGTCGTCGCCCTCGTCGGCCCCAGCGGCGCGGGCAAGACCACCTTCGCCAACCTCGTGCCGCGCTTCTACGACGCTTCCGCCGGCAGCGTCCTCGTCGACGGCATCGACGTCCGCCACCTGCGCCAGGGCGACCTGCGCGCCAACATCGCCGTCGTCAGCCAGGACTCGTTCCTCTTCAACGACACCATCTACAACAACCTCCTCCTCGGCCGCGCCGACGCCACCCGCGCCGAGGTCGAGCAGGCCGCCAAGGACGCCTACGCCCACGACTTCATCGTCTCCGCCCTGCCCCAGGGCTACGACACCGTCGTCGGCGAGCGCGGCGCCTCCCTCTCCGGCGGCCAGCGCCAGCGCATCGCCCTCGCCCGCGCCTTCCTGCGCAACGCCCCCATCCTCATCCTCGACGAGGCCACCTCCGCCCTCGACAGC
>JAEXPG010000599.1 GCA_023447015.1 Verrucomicrobiota bacterium | reverse complement strand
CCCCGTGCGCTGGAGCGTGCCGGTGAGGGGGGCACGGCCGCGCTCGAGGAGGCGGAGCACTCGGCCGGTGCGCTGGCCGGCGGCCGGTGCGCCGGGCCGGCCACGGCCCGGTTTGGCGGGCTTGCCGCGGAACGGGCGGACGGGCCGGCCGGCGGCGGAGGCGGCGCTGAGGCGCACGACGACGCGGTCGCCGTGCATGGCGGTGCCGGTGTCCTCGGCGGCGATCTCGACCGGCTCGGGCTCGGGGGCGTCCGTGGCGGCGCCGGCGGGCGGCTCCGGGCGGAGGAGACCGCGGCCGTTCGGGCGGATCTGGATCGTGCCCGTGACGAGGTCGGCGTCCGACGGGAGGCAGTAGCGGTCCGATTTGACGCGGACGACGGCGCCGCGGGAGAGAAGTTGCTGGAGCTCGGTGTCGAGCTTGCGGAATTCGGGCTTCTTCAGCCCGAGTTTGGCCCCGATTTCGTTGCGGTTGAGGGGGACGTAGTCGCGTCGCCCCAATAGTTGGAGCAGGCGCTCATGGAGTTTCATCGCGCGGAAATTGGGATGGAAACGCGCGCGGCACAACCTCAGTTTCGGGGGCGATGAACATCGTTCATGCGGCCAGTGAGCTGTTTCCGTTCATGAAGACCGGCGGGTTGGCGGATGCCGTGGGGGGCCTGACGAAGGCGCTCGCGGCGGCCGGCCACGAGGTCTCCGTATTTTTGCCTGGATACCGCGCGGCGCTCGAGCACCCCGATGCCGACGGGGCGGATCGCATGCACCGCCTGCAGATCGAGCTGGGCGGGCGCTACCTCGAGGCCGACCTGCTGCGGCTGCGCCTGGCCCCGGGCTACACGGTCTATTTCGTCGTGCGCGACGAGTTCTTCGACCGCCGCGGCGCCTACGGCACGGGCGACCGCGACTACGACGACAACGCCGAGCGCTTCATCTTCTTCGCGAAGGCCGTGGCGGAGGCGATGCGCCTCGTCGACCTGAAGGCCGACGTCGTCCACGCCCACGACTGGCAGACGGCGCTGCTGCCCGTGTACGTGCGGCTCGCCGAGGAACGGCACGACACCTCGCTGGCGGTGAAGACGGTGTTCACCGTGCACAACCTCTCGTTCCAGGGCGTGTTCCCGATGGACGCGTTCGCCCTCACGAACCTTCCGGAGGAGTTCCGCAGCGTCGACGGGCTGGAGTTCTTCGGCCAGCTCAACCTCATGAAGGCCGGCCTGCTCTTCGGCGACCGGGTGACGACCGTCAGCCCGACCTACGCCCGCGAGATCCAGACGCCGGAATACGGCTGCGGCCTCGAGGGCGTGGTGGCGACGCGCAGCTCCGACCTTGCCGGGCTGCTCAACGGCATCGACGACTCGGTGTGGAATCCCGCGACCGACCCGCTCCTGCCCGCGCGCTACAGCGCCGACGATCCGGCGGGGAAGGCGAAGTGCCGCCGCGCGCTGCTCAAGAAGTGCGGCTTCGATCCGGAGACGAAGGCGCCGATCTTCGGCATGATCTGCCGGCTCACCGAGCAGAAGGGCATCGACCTGCTGCTCAGCGCCCGCCGTTTCTTCGAGACCGAGGACTGCCGGTTGATCGTCGTCGGCATGGGCCGCAACCACTACGAGGAGGCGTTGAAGGATCTCGCGCAGGCCAATCCCCAGCGCATCGCGCTCGCCCGCGTGCTCGACGAGCCCATGACGCATCTCGTCGAGGCGGGCGCGGACTTCTTCCTCATGCCCTCGATCTTCGAGCCGTGCGGCCTCAACCAGATGTACTCGCTGCGCTACGGCACGATCCCGCTCTGCAGCCGCGTGGGCGGGCTCGTCGACACCGTGGTCGACCAGGAGGAGAATCCGGAGGAGGGCACCGGCCTGCTCTTCACGCCGAGCGAGCAGGGCATCTCCTGGACGCTGCAGCGCGCGCTGCTGCTGCACCGGCAACCCGAGCGGATGAAGGCGATGATCGACCGCGGCATGCGGCGCGACTTCAGCTGGGCCCTCGCCGCCCGCCGCTACGAGCAGCTCTACAACGACGAGATCTGAGCCTCGGTCTGGTCGAGCGGCGGAAGTCGCGGGCGGATGCGCCGACTCGCCGTCGGAGCGACGATGCCTCGGGCCCGTCGTACTGCGGTTGGCTCCGGAGGCGCCGACCGCGAACCGTACGTCTTTCCGCGCCGCCCGATTGGCAATGGCCATGGGCGGTTGGCGGCTTTCGACTGCCGTGGGGGGGCGGCCATCGGTCTTCCGCCGCTTCTCGTCCTGCGGAAGCGCGGTATCCCCGGATCATGTCAACCAATAGTTGACGTGATCTCTCCAGGCCTGATCGGGGCCGCCGTCTCCAGGCGCCCCCGGAGCGCTGGCGCCAATCGGTGGCGCTGGACGGCGCGTAAACGGCATGCGCCCAGATCCAGCGCATGCGCAGATCCTGCGCGTGCTCAGTTCCGGCGCGAGGCGGACCGGCGGCGCCGGTGGAGCACCACGGCCAGGCCGGCGGCCCCGAGCGCGAGCGCGGCGGTCGAGGGTTCCGGCACGGCGCTGGTCTCGACGGCGAACGTCGGAATGCCGGTCGACCATTCGTTGTAGCTCACCAGCCACGACCGGTCGCCGATCGACCAGCCCGGCAGGCCGGTCTCCGCGGTGGTTTCCGCGACATACGCGCCAAGCGTGCCGGACTCGCGGACGAAGTGGATGAAGTATGTGGTGTTCGCCTCGAGGGTGAACGCCGTGGTGGGGATGAAAACCGTTCCGTATCCGCTGGTGGCGAAGGTGTGGGTCGGCGTGGTGGCGAGCAGGTTGCCGAAGGTGGTGCCGTTGCTGCTGTGGAGATCCACGTGGCCGGTGCTGCCGGTGCTCCAGCTCATCCCGAAGGAGAAGCCTTGGAGCGTCGCCGCCTCGTTGCCCACGGTGAAGCTTTCGTAGGACGAGAGCGGTCCGAGGTTCCACCACAGGTTGGTTGAGCCGGTGATGTTCGAGACCGCGGTGGTCGCCCGGCCCGGGAGGGCGGCGGCCAAGGCGAGGTTGGCGAGGATGCAGAGGCGGCGGATCCGAAGCGTCATGGTCGCAGGGGATAGTGGATCGGTGGGCACAACGTCCAGAAGAGTTTCGGACGCCCCCCGCCGTCGGCCGTCCGGTTCCGCGCGCCCAGACGAGATGAGGGCGGAGCTGTCCGCATCGAGGGACGGATGTGCGATCCTCCGCGGTGGTCTCAATGAAGCCCGGGTGGGCGCTCGATTTGGACCGATCCGTCGTCGCGGAGCGTGCAAAGGACTAGATGGGTCGATGATGGCTCTCTCGTTTTGTTGTCGCCGAACTCAATCTTGATGGAGAATCCGGCTGGGGCATCGGGGGGATTCAAGGTGCCTGCGAACACGCAGGCGTTTTGCAGCGATCCGAGGTCGAGCTCACCATCCCAGATCCGTCGCAGCTGGTTCTCGTCGCCGACTGCGAATGAGTGGATCTGCATCCATATCTCAGGTCCTCGCTCGAGATAGCCGTCACCGGAGAAACGATGGGCGAGCTGGGCGACCACCATGAATGACAAACCTCCCCGTGCACAGAGCCGATCTGCGAATACGAGCGGGAAGGTCGAGACATCGCCAGAAACCCCGGTCGCCTTGGCGAGTTTCTGCCACGTTTCCGATGGCGGCATCACCGTGGCGTTCCCAAGTCGGTAGGTACTGCGGTCGAGGGTCTTGAACCGAAGGCTGCCGGGATTCCGATAGTTCCGGAAGAAGACGATCTCGTCATTCTTCGAAATGAGCTCGGCGTCCGTATCCCAGTGAACCACGAGCGAACGACTAGTTTGCGCTGGCGCCCTCGCTGGTTCGTCCCTCGCGCAGGCGGGGAACAACAGCGTGATGAGCGCGAGTGATCCAGCGATGACGGACGGGATCAGGTTGTGTCGATATTTCATCGCGCAGCCACGCAAACGACGGGAAAGCAGGACTGGGTCTGAGCGGAGCGGAGGGATCGTGAAGAAGCCTGCCGGTCACGCCCGCGCTTCGTGCAGGGCGACGATGCCGCAGGTCATGGGGCGGGCGCGAACTTCGGCGAAACCGGCGCGGAGGATCTCGGCGGACATCTCGGGGCGGGCGGGAAACTGGGCGATCGAGCCGCCGAGGTATTCGTAGGCGCCCTTGTCTCCGGTGAGTCGCGCGGCAAACCACGGGAGCACACCGCGCAGGTAGAAATAGTAGAGCGGTGCGAACCAGCGGTAGGGCTGCGAGAACTCGAGGACGAAGAGCGTGCCGCCGGGCCGCAGGACGCGGCGCATCTCCCCAAGGGCCTTGTGGCGGTCGGCCACGTTGCGCAGACCGAAGGAGATCGTGAGGACGTCGAACGCCGCGTCGGGCAGCGGAAGCGCCATGGCGTCGCCCTGCCGGAACTCGATCTTCGCGTAGCGCGGCGAGCGCGCCTTCTTGGTGACCGCCTCGTCGAGCATCGGCTGGCAGAAGTCCATGCCGGTGATCCGCACGGAGTCGGGGAGTCCGCGGGCGAGCGCGAAGGCGACGTCGCCGCTGCCGGTGGCCAGATCGAGCACATCCTGCGGCCGGCGGCGGGCGACGGCGCGCCGCAGGCGCCAGCGCCACCAGACGTCGGTGCCGCCGCTGAGCAGGCGGTTGGCGAGATCGTAGCGGCGGGCGATGCGGCCGAACATCGACTGGACTGCGGCAGGATCGGGCATCGGGCGGTGGCGGGTGTTGGACGGTGGCGGTGGGTCGACGCGGCGGAAGGCCGGCGGAATGGCGCCAATGACGGGCCGCCACGGGAAAATGACGAGCGCGGAATGGCGTTTTCGCCGATCGGGGCCGGGGCTCCCGCTCGCTCTGCGGATCGGGAAAATGGCGCCTCCAGGGCGGCAGCTGGCTGCGCGCCTGCGCGGATCGCGCGAAGTCGGCCGGAGTCGGCCCCGGGGCCCTGCTCATCACGCTTCGCCGGCGCGGGCGCAGGGATGGAGCCTGCTGCAGGCCTCCGCGCGAAGGCGGCCCATCGGAGAAGTCGGGTCGACGTCCCGGCTTGCAGGAACCGGCGGGGGGCGAATCCGTCGTGCGGACTTGGGGTACCGGGGCGCCGGCGTGGCAACAAGCTGGCCAAGGGGCGTGGGAGCGGTTTCGCTCCGGGGGCCGTCACAGACGGCTGCGAACCGCGCCTTCCGTTTCTCCATGACGATCCTTCCGCTCGATCCGCTCGCCAATCGTTCGCTCGAGGCACTGCTCGCCTTTCTGGCCGGGGTGCGCGCGAAGGCGGAGTCCGACGGGCGCGCGCGGCTGGTGAGCATCTCCGTGGAAGCCGAGCGGCTGGACCCGCTGGCGGTGCTCGAGTCGATCTTCGAGCCGGGCGAGCTGCATTTCTACGTCGAGCGCCCCTCGGCCGATCTGGCGCTGGCGGGTGCGGAGGCGGTTGTCGCGGTGGAGTGCGCCGGACCGGGCCGCTTCGCCGCGGCGGCGGAGTTCGTGCGCGAGACGCTGGCGACGACGGTCGCCGTCGGCGCGGTGGGCGTGCCGTTCGGCGGCCCGTTGTTCTTTTCCACCTTCGGTTTCGCCGACGAGGCGGCGCCCGGCGCGCCGTTTCCCGCGGGCCGGGTATTCGTTCCCCGGTGGCAGGTGGCACGCAGCGGCGACTGTTCGGTGGCCGTGGCCAACACGCTGATCCGGCCGGGGGCCGACATCCGGGCCGACGCCGAGCGGATCTGGCGGGCGCACGCGAAATTCGGGGCCTTCGACTATGCCGCGCCGAGCTTCGCCGGCGCCCTCGAGGGCACGGTGGCCGAGGAGAACGAGGTCGGCGGCGAGGGCCGTTACGCGGCCAATGTCGCCGCCGGTGTCACGGCGATCCGGGCGGAACGCTATCGCAAGATCGTGCTCGCCCGCGCCCGCGACCTGCGGGCGACAGCGCGCTTCCATCCGTTGCGTGCGCTCAACGCCCTGCGCGGCCGTTTTCCCGACTGCTACGCCTTCTCCGCCGGCAACGGCGCCGGGGCCAGTTTCATCGGGGCTTCCCCCGAACGGCTCGTAGCGGTCGCCGACGGACGGTTGCGCACCGAAGCGCTCGCTGGATCAGCGCCGCGCGGGCGGACCGCTGCGGAGGACGCCGCGCTCGCCCGGCAGCTGCTGAACAGCGCGAAGGACGTGCGCGAGCAGGGGCTGGTGCTCGACTCGATCCTGCGGCGGCTGGCGAACGTCGGAGTCACCGCGGCGGCGCCGGGGCGGCCGCGCGTGCGGCAGCTGCCCAACGTGCAGCACCTCTGCACCCCGGTGGAGGCGGTGCTCGCCCCGGGCGCGGACCTGTTGCGCATCGTGGGCGAGCTGCATCCGACGCCGGCCGTCGGTGGCACACCCCGCGAGCCGGCGGTGGCGCATTTGCGCGAGTTGGAGCCGTTCGACCGCGGGCTCTACGCCGGCGCGCTCGGCTGGGTGAACCACCGCGGCGACGGCGAGTTCCTGGTCGGGATCCGTTCGGCGCTGATGCGCGGCGACACCGCGCGACTCTATGCCGGTGCGGGGATCGTCGAGGGCTCGGACCCGGCGGCCGAGCTCGCCGAGACGGAGCTCAAGATGCGGGCGCTGCGCGAGGCGCTGCTCGGGTAGGGCAGGCCTGGGTATGCTGCGCGGTGTGGTGTAGCCGGACTGGGTACTGCCGCCGCTGCCGCGTTTTCTCGACCTGTTTACCCCGATCGGACGCGCGCTCGTCCGGTGCGACCGCCATTGTCGGAGGCAACTCCGAGAGGTCCACCATGCGCGCACCAACCATCGCCTTCCTGTTTCTCGCCGCCGCCGCGTTGCCGGCCGTCGCCACCATCGACCAGAACGCCGACGGCATTTCCGACCTCTGGTCGGGTCTGTATCCGACGGCCGGTGCTGCGACCGCCGATCCCGACGGCGACGGGGCCGGCAATCTCGCCGAGGCGCTGGCGGGCACGAACCCGCTCGATCCGAGCAGCCGGTTCGTCGGGGCCCTGGCCACTGACGGCGTCGGAGATGTCGTCCTGCGCTGGGCCGGCGTGGCCGGGAAACGATATCGCCTCGAATCATCCGCTGATCTCGCGACGTGGACTGCGTCGCCGACCACCTA
The DNA here is from genome assembly GCA_023447015.1 of Verrucomicrobiota bacterium. Lineage (GTDB taxonomy): Bacteria > Verrucomicrobiota > Verrucomicrobiia > Opitutales > Opitutaceae > CAJCBL01. Next base: position 1,399 of record JAEXPG010000599.1, on the reverse strand, counting down.
CGTCGGCGGGGGTGCCGAGTTGAGTGTGGTGGTGCAGAATGCCGGAGCGAGCGCGCCGGCACGGCAACTCTGGCGCGTGGTCGCGGCCGACGCCGACAGCGACGGTGACGGCCTCAACGACTGGGAGGAGGCGCAGCTCGGCACCGCGGCCGCGAACCCCGACACCGACGGCGATGGGCAGAGCGACGGCGCGGAAGTGCTCGCCGGCACCGATCCGCTGCACCCGCCGGCGGTCGGCCGCACCTACTACCTCGATGCCAACCTCGGCGACGACACCTACACCGGCAGCGCCGTGATGCCGTGGCGCACATTCAAGAAGGCGCTCGGCTCCGTGCACGCCGGCGACACCGTGCTCCTGCGCAGCGGCAACTATGGCAAGCTGATCGCCGGCCGGACCAAGGACGAGAACCTCAACTATGGCGACTACGCGCTGCCGCGCCCGGAGTTCACGGACTGGGTGACGTTCAAGGCCGCGCCCGGCGCCGAGCCGCACGCGGAGGCGATCGACCTCGGCACGCTCAACACCACGGCGCGCACGAGCAACAACCTCGCGGTCACCCTCCCGTTCACCGAGAAGGGCAACGTCGATGTCTTCCTGCGTTTTGAGGGCCTCGTGATCGACAACGGCGTGCGCATCAAGGGCAGCCGCCACGTCGAGGTCGTGAACTGCCAGATCCACATGGCCGGCGACCTGAGCGGCTCGGTCACGATCATCGACAACAAGACCGGCGTGGAGATCATCAACGGCCGGCATATCACGCTCCGGGACAACGACGTCACCCATTGCGCCGTGGGCATCGCCGCCGCGACCTACGACCTCGCGATCGTGGGCAACAACAACCACGACACCTCGCACGACGGCATCCGCGTGTGGGGCGGCGACCAGTGGCTGATCGAGGGCAACCGCATCCACGATCTGGACGACGGGGTGGGGGACAACGACGGTGTGCAGTGGAACCGTCACACCGACGGCATGCAGATCTGGACCCACTTCGACGTGACCAACAACGTCACGATCCGCCGCAACCTCTTCTACCATCTCGAGAGCATGGGCATCATGTTCCACTCCTCGGAGATCGTCGGCCGCGACTTCACGAACTGGGTCTTCGAGGACAACATCTTCGGACCCGTGGGCGGCACGCTCTTCCACGGTGGCACCACCATCGCCGGGCGGTTCGTCTTCCGGCACAACACGGTCGTCTACGCGCCGAACGACGTCTGGACCAGCCTCTACCCGAACAACCTCGTGACCGGCCAGCCGCGGACGATGACCGGCCAGCGCTACCTCGTGACCTGGCCCACCGGCCTCGGCGAGGGGCTCGTCTACAACAACATCTTCGCCGACGGCAGCCTCGCCGCCTTCTATCCCACCGCCGCGACGAGCTTCACCGGGCACAAC
>JAEXPG010000594.1 GCA_023447015.1 Verrucomicrobiota bacterium | reverse complement strand
GAATAAACGGCCGGAGGCAGCAGCCCGGAGCGGCTTCTCGCCGTGGAAGAGAGCGTACGGAGGTCGAGCCCCCGAAGGGGGGCAGAACTCGGCGCGGTTGAGCGGGGAAGACTGCGTGGTGGGTTTTTCACCGCAGGGACGGAGGAGCAACTCCTCCGCCCCTGCAATGGCGTCGAAATGGACCACCCGGGCTGGTCGGCGGCGGCTCAGGGGGCGACCGTCGCGACCTTTAGCCGCAGGAACTGGCGTGCAGCAGACGTGATCGGTTGTTTCGCCCGGACCGTCACCGTCTCGGTACCGTCGCCGTTGTCGATGCGGCTGCCGGCAACGAGTCCGACCAAGCCCGTGCCGCTCTGCCAGGAGGCGGCCGTCATCGAGGTCGAGACTTCCACGGCATAGCACAGGTTGCGCGCGGTGTAGTCGACTCCGACGATCCCCGCCCCGCCGGCCAGCTGCCGGTAGGTGATCTGCAGGTACCCGCCGACCACGCGAATGACCGGCTGGGCCGCGGACTCGGCGGCCCGCGGATCCTCGCCGAAGGCGAACTCGAGGAGGTTGCACAAGCCGTCGCTGTCGGGATCGGCCGCCTCCGCGCTCACCGCCGGGGCGTTGAGCTCCGTCAAGGTGAACGCCGCCGCCTGCCAGTGCTGGAACTCCGTCGGCGCCGTGGTGAAGTACCGGAAGTACTTCGGCTCCGTCTGCCAACCGGACCAGCCGAGGCGGTTGTCGAGCGCACGGATCCGCCAGTAGTAGGCCGCACCGGGCTGGAGACTCTTCGCACCGGCGAGCGCACTCAGCGAGACCGCCAGCGCGGACGGCGCGGACGCATCGCCGGGTGGCGCGACGATCGAGGCGTCGTCGACCACCGGGGAGGAGAAGTCCAAGGTCTTCGCCGCCTGGATCTGGTAGGCCACCACGCGATCGCCGAGGTCGGGATCCGTGCTCTCGCGCCAGAACAGCCAGTCGTCGTCGCCGAAGAGGATCGCGCCGTCGGCCGGCCCGAGCTGCTCGGGCACCGCGGGCGAATGGTTGACCTCGTTGACGTAGAACGTCTCCACCGCCGACCATGGGCCGTCGACGCCGCCGTCGTTGGCCCGGGCCCGCCACCAGAACTGGGTGTTGTTGGGCAGATCGACATCGACCGGCCACACCGTGCTCGTCGCGCCGGAGGCGACCGCCGGCACCTGCGCGACGAGGTTGGTCAGCGCGGCATCGGAGTAGACCTCGAAACGGTAGGTCAGCGGGTCGCTCTGGAGGTCGATGGCATTCTGCACGCGCAACGTGGGCCGCACGGCCGTCACCCACTCGCCGGCGAGCGGCGCAAGCGGAGTCGGCGCCAGCGGCGATTGCTCCCCGATGCCGAAGCTGTCGATCCAGATGTCCTCGCCGGGCGCATAGCGGTTGGCCGCACTTATCAGGCGCAGGCGGAAGGTCTGCCCGGCCAGGCCGGCGAGCGACGCCTGGAGGCGGATCCACGAGCCGGCGGTGTTGAAACCGGCGTCGAGGTTGCACGTCGGCAACTCGGGCCAGCTCACGCCACCGTCGGTCGAATACTGCAACCGGAACCACGCGCCGCCATCGAGGTACCCGCGCACCTTGAACGTCGCCAGCGCGGTCGAACCGGCCGGCAACGTCACCGGCTGCGCGAGCAGGAGCGCGTGGCTGGCTTCGGGCGCGGTCCGGGCCGATTCCGTGTCGTGGATGCTGCGGGTGCCGTCCGGCGCGGAGGCATCGGCCTCGATTGACCAACCGGAGGCGATCCACTGGTCCCGGCCGTTCTCGAACGAGTCGAAGAACGGCGGCGCCAGCGGCGTGCCGGCGAGCGGGTTCTCCGCCACCGCGACATCGTCGACGAACCAGCCGGCGGCGGGGGTGTTCCAGTCGGTGCCGACACGGAAGCGGATGCGCACGGCGGCGCGCCCGCGGAAGGCGGAGAGGTCGATCTGCTGGCGGCGCCACTCGGTGCGCGTCGCCACGTCGTAGACGCCGTAGTAGGCGCCCCAATAGCCGCCCTCGTTGGCGTCGTAGACCTCGACGCGCATCCAGTCGCCGCCACCCATCTCGTAGCGGTCCCAGAACGTGAGCACCGGCCAGGTCCGGCCGCGAAGATCAACCGTCGTCTCGACCCAGGTGTCGGAGCTCACGGCGTATTGGCCGACCGGAGCGACGGCAAGGCAGCCGTTGCCGCTGTGCGGGTTGTCGGTGCACAGCCCCCAGGAGTTGGTCCCGCCAGTGCTGCCGGGCACCCAGTTGGCGGTGGTGTCCATGTTGTCGGCGAAGGGCGGCAAGGCCGGCACCGTCGTCGCCATCATCTCGTTGGAGGGCGCGTAGGTGTCGCGCTCGTCGACCGCGAAGACCCGGTAGTAGTAGGTCACGCCGATCGCCAGGCCGGTGTCGGTGAAGCGCGTCGCCAGCGGTTCGGTGCTGTCGAAGACCTTCTCGCCGTTCTGCCAGGTCACACCGGCCGCGGTCGCGCGCCGCACTTCATAGCGACGGAAGCGGTCGCCCAGCGTCGACGCCGTCCAGGTCAGCGCCACCGAGCGCAGGCCAGGCACCGCGCTGGTCAGCGCCGGCGCCGCCGGCTCTTCGGCGAGCGTCAACTTGTCCACCGCCAGCGGCGACAGGCGGCCGTAGCGGTCGCCGCCGACCACAAGGCGCAACCGGATCGTCTGGCCCGCCAGCGCGGCCAGCGACGCCTGCAGCCGGGTCCAAGCGCCGTTGCTGGTGAAACCGCCGTCCAGGTTGCAGGTGGTGAGCTCCGGCCAGCTGATGCCCCCGTCGGTCGAATACTGCAGGCGGAACCAGGCGCCGCCCTCGACCGAGCCGCGCACGCTGAACGTCGCCTGCACCTTCGAGCCGGCCGGCAGCGCGAGCGGCTGCGCCAGCTCCAGCGGGTGGTGCGAATCCGGTCCGAGTCGGCTCTGGCAGCCGCGCAGGCTCTGCGCGCCGTCCTTGGCCGCGGCGTCGGCGGCGACCTGCCAGCCCGCCGCGATCCAGTTGTCCGCACCGCTCTCGAAACCGTCGGCGAGCGGCAACACCACCGGCGTGCCTGCCCGCGGGTTCTCCGCCACGGCCACGTCATCGATGTACCAGCCGTCGCCTGGCGTGCCCCAGTCGGTGCCCACGCGGAAACGGATCCGCACGTTGGCCCGGCCGCGGAACTGCGAGAGGTCGACCTGCTGTTGGCGCCATTCCGGCTGCGTCGCGCCGTCGTAGACGCCGTAGATCGGGATCCAGTAGCCGTCGTTGCCGTCGTAGATCTCGAGCCGCGTCCAGTCGCCGGCACCAAGCGCATACCGGTCCCAGAAGGTGAGCACCGGCCACACCGTGCCCCGGAGATCGACCGCCGTCTCCATCCAGGTGTCCGCGCCTCCGGCGTATTGACCAACCGGCGCCACGGCGAGGCAGCCCGTGCCGCTGTGCGGATTGACCGTGCAGATGCCCCAGGTGTTGACCGCCCCCGTGGTGCCGGGAATCCAGTTGGCCGGCGTGTCCATGTCGTCGGCCAACGGCAGCACCGCCGGCACCGTGGTCGCACTGCGCTCGTTGGACGGCGCGTACGTGTCGCGCTCGTCGACCGCGAAGACCCGGTAGTAGTAGGCCACGCCGATCGCCAGTCCGGTGTCGGTGAACGTCGTCGCAGCCGGATCGGTGGTCTCGAAGACCTTCTCGCCGTTCTGCCATGTCACGCCGGCCGCGCCCGCCCGCCGCACTTCATAGCGGCGGAAGGCCCCGCCCAGCGTCGTCGGCGACCAGGTCAGCGCCACCGAGCGCACCGCCGGCACCGTGGTCAGCAACACCGGCGCCGCCGGCTGCTCGGCGATGGTGACCTTGTCCACGGCCAACGGAGTCAGCCGGCAATAACGGTCGCTCGAGGTGCACAGGCGCAGCCGGATCGTCTGCCCGGCCAGGCCGGCCAGCGACGCCTGCACGCGCGCCCAGCCGCCGTTGCTGGTGAAGCCGCCGTCGAGGTTGCACGTCGGGAGCTCCGGCCAGCTGAGGCCTCCATCGGTCGAATATTGCAGCCGGAAGGCCGAGCCGCCCTCGACCGAGCCGCGCACCCGGAAAGTCACCTGCATGTTCGAGCCGGCCGGCAACGCCAGCGGTTGCGCGAGCTCGAGGGGATGCTGCGTGTCCGGACTCATCCGGCTCTGGCAGCTGAACAGCGCCTGCGCGCCGTCCGCCGCCGCGGCGTCGGCGGCGATCGCCCAGACCGCCGCGAACCCCGCGCCGCCGCCGTTCTCGAAACTCTCGGCGAACGGCAGCGCCAGCGGCGTCCCGGCCAGCGGGTTCTCCGCCACGGCCACGTCGTCGATATACCAGCCGTCGCCCGGCGTGCCCCAGTCGGTGCCCACGCGGAAACGGATCCGCACGTTGGCCCGGCCGCGGAACGGCGAGAGGTCGATCTGCTGCTTGCGCCACTCCGCCTGCACGGCGCCGTCGTACACGCCGTAGACCGCCATCCAGTAGCCGTCGTTCGGGTCGAGGAGCTCCACCCGGAGCCAGTCGCCGCCGCCCATCGCGTACCGGTCCCAGAAGGTCAGCACCGGCCAGGTCGTGCCCCGCAGGTCCACGGCCGTCTCCACCCAGGTGTCGGCGCTGTTGGCGTATTGACCGGTCGGTGCCACGGCGAGGCAGCCGGAGCCGCTGTGCGGATTGATCGCGCAGAAGCCCCAGGTGTTCGGGGTGCTGTTGCCGCCCGGCACCCAGTTGGCCGTCGTGTCCATCGTGTCGGCGAAGGGCAGCACCGTCGGCACGGTCGTCGCCGCCATCTCGTTCGACGGCGCATACGTGTCGCGCTCGTCGACCGCGAAGACCCGGTAGTAGTACGGCACGCCGATCGCCAAACCTGTGTCGGTGAAGGTCGTCGCATCCGGATCGACGCTCTCGAAGACCTTCTCGCCGCTCTGCCACGTCATGTTGCCGGAGGTCGAGCGCCGCACCTCGTAGCGCCGGAACGCGCTGCCCAAGGTCGTCGGCGTCCAGGTCAGCACCACCGAACGAACCGCCGGCACGGCGCCGGTCAGCACCGGAGCGGTGGGCTGCTCGGCGATCGTGAGCTTGTCGACCGCCAGGGGAGTCAGGCGGCAGTACCGGTCGCTGCCGGTGTACCACCGCAGCCGGACCGTCTGTCCGGCCAGCCCCGCCAGCGACGCCTGCACGCGGGCCCAGCCGCCGTTGGTGGTGAACCCGCCGTCGAGGTTGCACGTCGGCAGTTCCGGCCAACTCAGACCTCCATCCGTCGAATACTGCAGGCGGAAGACCGAGCCGCCCTCGACCGAGCCGCGCACGCTGAAAGTCACCTGCACCTTGGACCCCGCCGGCAGCACCAGCGGCCGCGCCAGCTCCAACGGGTGGTGCGAGTCCGGGCTCATCCGGCTCTGGCAGCTGAGCATGACCTGCGTCCCGTCCTTGGCCGCGGCATCGGCGGCGACACTCCAGGCGGACGCGAACCACGCGCCCGCGCCGCTCTCGAAGTCCTCGGTGAACGGGAACACCAGCGGCGTGCCGGCCAGCGGGTTCTCCGCCACCGCCACGTCGTCGATGTACCAGCCGTCGCCCGGCGTGCCCCAGTCGGTGCCCACGCGGAAACGGATCCGCACGTTGGCCCGGCCGCGGAACGGCGAGAGGTCGACCTGCTGCCTGCTCCAGTCCGCCCGCACGGCGCCGTCGTACACGCCGTACATCGGCAGCCAGTAGCCGTCGTTGGAGTCATAGATCTCCAGCCGCGTCCAATCGCCCGCGCCGAGCGAGTACCGATCCCGGAAGGACAGCACCGGCCAGGTCGTCCCGCGCAGGTCGACGGAGGTCTCCGCCCACGTGTCGGTGCCCGGGCTGTAGCTCGCGCCGGGCGAGTCGGTGAGCGAATGCGCGCCGCCGTGGGCCGACTCGGTGGTGAGCGCCCAGGTGCCATTGAGTATCCAGGCGCTGAGTCCGCCCTCGAAGTCCTCGGCGAACGGCGGCGGGTTGTTGCGCGTGCGGGCCTGCGCCTCGGTCGCGCTGTCAGCGGAGATGCCGCCGTAGGCGTTCACGGCGTAGACGCGGTAGTAGTAGCTCGTGTCGAGAAGCAGGCCGGTGTCGGTGCAGGTGGTGTTGGCCGCTCCGGCAATCGTGGCCACGAGCGTCGAGTTCAGGCCCACGCCCGCCGTCGGCGAACGCATGACGAGGTAGTGCGAGAACAGCGGATCGGCGCTGGCCTGCCACGAGAGCCCGACCGAGGTCGAACCGATCTCGCCGACGATCGGCACGGGCACGGTCGCCGGAGCCTCGGAAAGGGAGATGTCGTCGATGTGCCAGCCGTCCGCCGTGTCACCGGCATCGCTGGTCAGACGAAAGCGGACCAGCACCGCGGCCTGCCTGTACGCGGCGAGGCTGATCCGGCCGCGCTGCCAACCGGTCGACGTGCCACCGAAGGTCGCGAGCGCGGTCCAGTCGGTGCCGTTGTTGGTGGAGACCTCGACCAGCCCGTAGTCGCCGCCGCCGAAGGCGTGGCGGTGGGTGAAGCAGAGCACCGGGTTGGTGGTGGCCGCGAGGTTCACCGGGGCGGAGAGCGTGAGCGCCTGCGAGGCGATGCCGGCGGCGTAGTTCGCGCCCGGCGAGTCGCTCCAGGCGCGGGCGCCCGAAACCGCCTCCTCGGTGCTGAGCGCCCAGGGCGCATCGGCGGTCCAGGTGCGGCCGCCGCCCTCGCCGTTGTCGAGCAGCGGGAAGTCCATGCCGGCGAGCGTCGTCGCCGCGACTTCGTTGCTCGCAGTGCGCAGACCGTCGGCGTCGACGACCACAACGCGGTAGTGGTAGGTCGTCTTGGGCGAGACGGTGACGTCGGTGAATGTCGTCGGGCCGTTCGCCGGCACCGTGCCCACGCACCACGCGCGACGCCAGTCGAAGCCCGGCGTGGCGGAACGGTAGACCTCGAACCGCGAGACATCGCCCCCCACCCCGGACCACGAGAGCCCGAGGCTCGTGCGCGCGACGTTCGACGGTGCAGCAAGGATCGCCGCCGCCGGCGCGGAACCGATGCGCACATCGTCGACATACCAGCCGTCGCGCACGACCGAGTCGTCGGTCACCAGGCGGAAACGCACCTTGAGGTTCGTCGCGCCGGCGTAGGCGGAGAGGTCGAACTGCTCGTCGTCGAACGCCGCCATCTCGCCCGAATAGGTGGCCAGCGGGGCCGCCCAAGTCGCCCCCCCGTCGGTGGAGAGCTCCACGGAACCAAAATCGTAACCCTCCTCGATCGAGTGGCGGTGCCGGAACGCGAGCACCGGGCGCGCAACGCCGACCAAGCTCACCGGGACCGCCATGACGGCGGCCGCATCCGTGTTGTTCGCATAGAACGAGCCGGGGCTGTCCGTCGCGCTGTGCGTGGGGGAGCTCGCCGCTTCGGCGGTGAGCCCCCACGGGGCATCGACCACCCAAGCCGCCGGGCCGGTTTCGAAACGATCCTGAAAAACCAGCTCCGCGCGCAACGCACCGACTGCGCAAATACCCGCAAGGGCGAACGCCCCGCGACGCGACAGACGCGAGAGACCGAGAAACAACGAGCGGCCGGCCGAAACCGGTGGACGGAATGAGTTCATGTGGGGGGCGCAGTCGCCGGCTGCGCGCAGGGCGAAGCCGGGATAAGCAGGTGCGGGTTTGCGAAGGGAAACAGTCGGCCGCTTGGTCCGCCCGTTCTGGGCCGCGGTTGCGACTGCGGCACAGATGTGAGCGGCAGATCCGCGGCGCGACAAGTCGGTTGACGGGGCGCGACGAGGAAAACCCACCCCTAATTCGGGTGATTAGGCGTCGTCATCACCGGATGGGGTGTTCCACCCAGTGCCCCATTCGGCCGCGACTGGCCTGTCCTCCTCCCCCGTTCGGGGCGGACTCCGGGACCTATCGCGCCGAGGGCAGGCCAAAGGTCGCCCGGGCACCGCCACCGGGCTGGTTCACCAGCTCGACCTCGCCGCCGTGGAGGTGCGCAATCTCGCGCACCAGCGAAAGCCCGAGCCCGGTGCTCTTGCGCCCGGTCGCGGGTCGCTCGAGCGAATAGAACCGCTCGAAGATCCGCCCGAGGGCGTAATCGGGGATGCCGGGGCCCTGATCCGCGACCGAAAATTCCATGCGGCCCTCCGTCACGTGCGCGGCCAGGGTCACCCGCCCGCCGCGCGGCGAGAACTCCACCGCGTTCTGCACGAGGTTGGCCAGGGCCTCCCGCAGCAACGCGCGTTCGCCGCTCACGACGCCGGCCGCGTCGGCCACCACCACCAGTTCGACGCCCGCGGCGCGCCCGGCGCTGCGGAAACCGTCGGCCACCTCGGCGAGCAGCGCGGCGGCCTCGACCCGCTCCGGGGCCCGCAGCCCGCTGCGCGCCTCGAGGGCGGAGAGCTGCAGCAGCCGCTCCACGATCTGCTCGATGCGGCCCGACTCGGCGCGCAGATTATCCAAGAAACGGCGACGCTCCTCGGCCGGCATCTCCTCGCCGAGCAGCTCGGCCGCCCCGCGCACCGCGGCCAGCGGGGCCTTGATGCCGTGGGCCAGCGCCTGCGTGGTGCGTTCGACGTGCTGTTTCCCCTCGAGCGACTCGCGCATCTCGGCGAAGGCGGTGCCGAGATCGCGCAACGTCCGCCCCGGCAACGGCGGCAGCGGGGCCGGCCGGCCGTCGCGCACGGCGCGGGCGTAGGCGGTGAGGCGTTCGAGCGGGGCGATCACCCAGTTGGCCGCGACCAGCAGCGCGACCAGCAGGCCGAGCCCGCCGATCAGCGCGCCGTAGAGGATGCGCCGCTGGGCGGCGGCGACGAGCGTGTTGATGGAACGCGTGGGCTTGCCCAGCGAAAGCACGCCGACAATCCGGTCGCCGCACCGGATCGGCGCGGCGATGTGGAGGACCAGCGACTCGTTGTCGCCGGGAATCAGCTGCGACGCCCGCGCCCCGTACTCGCCGGCGAGCGTGCGCCGCACATCGAGCCAGGCGGAATAGTCGGCGCCCTCGTCGCGACCGTGGTCCGAGTCGAAGACCACGCGGCCGGTCGAGTCCGTTGCATAGACCCGCAGATCGATCTGGGTCTTCTGCAGCGAATAGACCTGCGCGACAAACGCGTGGCTGCGCACCGAGCCGAAGGCCGCGCGCAACGGCTCGGGGTCGACCCGGCCGTCGCTCAGCTGCGTCTCCAGCAGGGCCGCGAGCAGGCGCGAGGCGTCGACGAGCGACTCCTCCATGCTCTCGAGGTAGCGCGGCTTCACCTCGTTGAGCGCGATGCGCACGATCATCCATTCGCCCAGGCAGAACACGGCGACGAGAAACACCGCGAGGCGCAGGCGCAGGCTCACGTTTCCTCCCGGAGCGAGTAGCCGAGGCCGCGATGCGTCTGGATCGGGTCGGACGCCGGCACCGCGACGCGCAGCTTGGCGCGCAGGGTCTTCACGTGGGCGTCAACCGTGCGGTCGGTGGCCGAGCCGGGGTCGGGCCACGCGGCGTTCATGAGCTGGTCCCGGGTGTAGACGCGGCCCGGATGAGCGACGAGCGTGCGCAGCAGCCGGAACTCGGTGGCCGTGAGGTCGAGCGCCACGCCGCGGTGCGCAATCCGGCAGCGGACCTCGTCGATGTGCCAGACGGCCTGCGGCGCCCCGGCGTTCGCCCCCGGCAGGCCCCCGTTTCGGGCCGCGCCCGGCCCCCCGGCAGATGTAACACAATATGTTACATTCCCCTCGGTGGCGGCGCCGCCCGGCGCAGCCGGCGGGCACTGCTCGGCCGCGGCCGGCGCCGGCGGGACGCGGCGGCGGAGGACCGCCTTCACGCGCGCGGTGAGCTCGCGGGGGGAAAACGGTTTCGCGAGGTAGTCGTCGCCGCCGATCTCGAGACCGACCACGCGATCGATCACCTCGCTGCGCGCGGTGAGGAAGATCACCGGCAGATCGGGATGGCGGGCGCGCAACTCGCGGCAGAAATCGAAGCCGTTGGCGTCCGGCAGACCGACGTCGAGCACGACCAGCGCGGGCAATGCCGCCGCCAACGCCTCGCGCGCCGCCCCGGCGGTGGCGCACCACTGCGGCGC
>JAEXPG010000587.1 GCA_023447015.1 Verrucomicrobiota bacterium | reverse complement strand
GGCGGTTTTCTTTCCCCGCCCGGCAACGCGGCCGTGTTCGCTCTCCCGTCGTTCCCGCATCCCGCGTCCGTCACCCGCCGGAGCAATCGCCGCGCGCCGCCTCCTTTCCGCAGACGACAGAAGGCGGAGAACCCAGCCGGACCGAGCGACATCGGAGAGAGAGAGACTCCCAGACACTTCTGCGGATTCCGGGAGGAGAATGACCACGGATTGCACGGATCATCACGGATGAAGGTCCGGCCACCCGTGTCACCCGTGGTCGAGGCCGCGGAGCCGGGTTCCTTGAGCGGCACCAGAAAACCCGAAGATGGGGAGAATGAGTTCGCACGACTCCGATTCCCTGCGCACCTGCCGGCTGGTTGCTCTTCTTCGGCGAACAAGCATCCGACGCCTTTGGCCCTTCGTTCTCTTCGTTGCCTTCTGTCGGTTCCGACTGCGCCTCCCGCGCTCACGCACCGCGTCGCGCAAGCGCCCCTATTCTCGCCCCCGGCCATCCCCGCCCTTGCTCTCGCACCGCCGCCGCCACACTGTCCCGCATGGAAAAGCGTAAATTCACCGAACTGGGCCTCGCGCCCGAGCTCATCAAGGCCGTCGACAAGATGGGCTTCGAGGAAGCGTCCCCGATCCAGACCGCGGTGATTCCGCTCATCCTCGAAGGCCGCGACCTCGTCGGCCAGTCCTCCACCGGCTCGGGCAAGACCTGCGCCTTCGCCATCCCGGCCGTGCAGCTGGCCGACCCCGCGATCAAGCAGACCCAGGGCCTCATCCTCTGCCCCACGCGCGAACTCGCCCTCCAGGTCGCCGAGGAAGTCGCCAAGCTCACCCTCTTCAAGCGCGGCATCCGCGAGCTCCCCGTCTTCGGCGGCCAGGCCTACGACCGCCAGCTCCGCGGTCTCGCCGCGGGCGTGCAGATCGTCATCGGCACTCCGGGACGCGTGCTCGACCACCTCGAGCGCGGCACGCTCAAGCTCGACGCCCTCAAGCTTCTCATCCTCGACGAAGCCGACCGTATGCTCGACATGGGCTTCCGCGACGACATCGAGCGCGTCGTCCAGGCCGCGCCGGAGAAGCGCCAGCTGCTCTTCTTCTCCGCCACGATGCCGCCGCCGATCCGGGCGATGATCAAGACCTACAGCCACGACCCGGCGATGGTGAAGATCGAGTCCCACGCCCACAACGCCCCCCAGGTCGAGCAGGTCTACTTCGAGGTCGAGCGCCGCTCCAAGCTCGAGGCCCTCACCCGCCTGATCGACGTCCACGACTTCCGCTACGGCATCGTCTTCTGCTCGACCAAGGTCATGGTCGACGAGCTCGACGAGGCGCTCCACACCCGCGGCTACGCGGTCGACCGCCTCCACGGCGACATGGCCCAGACCCAGCGCGACCGCGTGATGGCCAAGTTCCGCGACCGCAAGTTCGAGTTCCTCATCGCCACCGACGTCGCCGCGCGCGGCCTCGACGTCGACGCCCTCGAGGTCGTCTTCAACTTCGACCTGCCCAACGACGCCGAGGACTACACGCACCGCATCGGCCGCACCGGCCGCGCCGGCAAGTCCGGCCGCGCGTTCACCTTCGTCTCCGGCCGCGAGATCTACAAGATGCAGTTCATGATCCGCATGGCCAAGCTGCGGATCCGCCGCGAACGCATCCCGTCGATCGACCAGGTCGAGGAGGCGCGCGAGAGCGTCTTCTTCGAGAAGATCCGCGCCACCCTCGAGTCCGGGAAGTTCGAGAAACAGGACCGCATGATCGACCGGCTCATCGAGCAGGGCTTCGCCCCGACCGACATCTCCTCCGCCCTCATCTCGCTCCTGCGCGGCAACGAGGCCCCGCCGCCCGCCGCCCCCGCCGCCTCGCCGGCCCGCGTCGAGCCCGCGCGGCACGAAGCTCCGGATTTTCGCGACGAACCGCCGCGGTCGCCCTTCCCGCCGCACCGTGAGAAACCCGCGCGTGACCTCGCTCCACCCGCACCGCCCTCCGGCCGATGGATGCGCCGCACCGGCAATGAGGAGGGGTTCACCACCCTCGCCCTCAACGTCGGCCGCGCCCACGGCGTCACCCCCTCCGACATCGTCGGCAAGATCGCCGGCGTCACCCGCCTCACCGCCAAAGCCCTCGGCGCCATCGATCTCCTCGACCAGGAGAGCTATGTCGACGTCACCGACGAGAACATCGAGCTCGTGCTCAACAAGCTCCCCGGGGTGATGATGCGCGGCGTGCGGCTCCAGGTCCGCCGCGTCGACGAGCCCGTCGACTGAGCCGGCCCGGCCTATCGCGACCAAGCCCGCCCCGGCGGGCCGCGTCGCCACCTCCGTTTGACTCCGCCCGCGCGGCGGTTGTTATCGCTCGGCCATGCAGATCGAACGCACCTTCGAAGGCTGGCAGGCCCGGATACGTTCGCACGGCGCCGCCCGCTTCCTGCCCGCGGCCTTCCTCGGTTTCTGGCTCTGCGGGTGGGCGTTCGGCGAAATCGTCGTGCTCGCAATCCTCGTCGGCTTCTTCTGGTCGGCCGCCGGCGGCGGATCCCTCCACCCCTCATTGCCCACGCTCGCGGCCGGCACGGCGGCCCTCCCCGTCGTCGGGTTCCTGCTGCTCTGGGTCACGTTTTGGACCTTCGGCGGTCTGACGGCGGCCACCGCCTTCCTCCGTCTCCTCTGGGGCGAGGACCGGATCGTCGTGCGCGGGGACCTCGTGCGTGTCACCCGCCGCGCCGCCATCTTCTCGCGCACCCGCGAGATTCCGCGTGCCGGACTCCGGGGGCTCCACCGCCGCCCCGGCCGCAACCGTCCGCCGACGCTGATGCTCGACACCGCGACCAAACCGGTCGCGCTCACCTCCCTGGCCGATGCCGCCGAGCT
>JAEXPG010000354.1 GCA_023447015.1 Verrucomicrobiota bacterium | reverse complement strand
GTCTGGAGCTGCAGCTCGTGTCCCTGCCAGCGGAGCCGCAGCTCCGTGTAGCTTCCGTCCCAGGTGTGGGGGCCCGGGAAAACTTGCTCGGCCGTCTCGTTGCCGGCGCCGTGGCGCCCGATCAAGGGGTCGGCGAGGAAAGCGTCGGCGTTGAGCGAGGTGTTGTGTTTCAGTCCGACCCGCAACGTGAACGCCTCCGGCAAGAGCACCTGCGCGGCGACGCTGTGCGTGTCCCAGGTGTTCCAGCCCTGGGCGAGGCGCCGCTGGGCCGCGGCATACTCCGCGGAACGCGGCGGCTCGGCGGCGGCGACACCAAGGGAACTCAGAACGACGAGAGCGGAAAGAAGGCAGGAGCGCATGGGGAGGACCCGAAGTTGGCAAACCCGTGCCCGAAAGGCGATGCCGCGCAACCCGCCGCGACCTCGCGCATTGCGCGGCAGTTCCCGGGCGAAGCCCTGGTTGTGCCGCGCGCCACAACCGGCAGACTGTGGCCATGATCGTCACGCGAATCGCCCCGACGCTCCTCGCCGCGCTCGTGGCCGCCGGCACGCTGGCGGCCGAGACTGGGACCGGCGCCACAGCCGCACTTCCAATCATCCCTACGGCCGGCCCGACCCTGCGTGAAGCCGCCGGCTCCGGACTCCTGATCGGCTGCAGCGTGGAATCGCGCGCGCTCGAGGACCCGCGGATTGCGACGATGGTCGCGCGCCAGTTCAGCTGCCTCACCGCCGACAACGAGATGATGCCCGCGCTCCTGGTCGACGAGGCCGGGCAGTCCACCTTCGAACGCGGCGACCGGATCGCGGCCTTCGCGCAGGCGCATCGTCTCCCGCTCTTCGGCCACATGCTGGTGTGGCACCACGTGACCCGCGACTGGCTGTTCAAGGACGCCCAAGGCAATCCACTCTCTCGCGACGAGGCCCTGGCCAACCTCCGGCGCTACATCGAAACCGTGGCGGGACACTACCGCGGCAAAGTCGTGGCGTGGGACGTCGTCAATGAGGCGCTCAGCGACCAGCCCGACGAGTACCTCCGAGCCACCCCCGCGCTGCGCGCCATCGGGGAGGACTACATCGAGAAAGCCTTCGAGTTCGCCCGCGCCGCCGCCCCGGACGCCGAACTCTACTACAACGACTACAACATCGAGGAGCCCGGCAAACGCGCGAAGGCGCTCCGCCTCGTGCGCTCGCTGCAGGCCCGGGGCGGGCGGATCGACGCGATCGGAATCCAAGGCCATTGGAACCTCCACCATCCCGCACCGGCGACGATCGCCGACGCCATCCGCGAGTTCCACGCGACCGGACTGAAGGTGCTGATCACCGAGCTCGATGTCGACGTGCTGCCGCGCACCACCAGCGGCGCGGATCTCGTCTCCGTCGAGGAGGGGCCGAATCCATACCCGGAGGGGTTGCCCGCGGAGGTCCAGCAGCAGCTCGCCGCCCGCTATCGCGAGATCTTCACCGCCCTGCTGCGTCCGCCCGGCGTCGCGATGATCACCTTCTGGGGATCGGACGACGGTCACACGTGGTTGAACGACTACCCCGTCAAGCGTCGCACCAACCATCCGCTTCTTTTCGACCGCGCGGCGCAACCCAAGCCCGCATTCCAAGCGGTCATCGACGTCCTGCGCGCTGCGAACCCACCGGCGGCCGCGCCCGATGCCGCCGCGGATGCCGCGCTCACACCGGACCCGACTTCCGCCCGGTGAGCAGCTGCAGCCCGCTGACGATTGCGCCGATCAAACTGGCCAACGCCAACGCCATGACCGCGAGCACCGCGGGACCGACCAGCATGAAGCCGAAGTAGGCCTGCGCGCCGAAGTAGACCAGCACCACCGCGACCCCGATCATCGAGAAGACAAACGACACCAGCGCCTTGGACCGGACGGCCTTCTTCCGCGCGCGGTGGGCCTCGGCAAGGATCCGTTCCGCCTCCGGGCCGGTGATGCCCATGTCGTTCTCCAGCCACACCAGGACTTCTTCGTCCGGCGAGTCCCAGTGGACCATCGCGATGGCCTGCTTGGTCACGAGTTCGGTCTGTTGGATTCGGGTATGCATCGGGATTCGGGAAGGGTGATCGCAGCCATGAGGAGTCCGCTCGCGGCCCCGCCGCGGCTGCGCTCGGAGGAAGCGGAGGGGTGTGCGGGCGAAGAAAAACAGTGACTGCGGCGCCGACGGCAACCGTCCCCGGACAGGCGGTCGGACCTGCGATTGAGCGGCACGAGAAGCGGGCGAACGCCCTCATCGCGACTGGCGCAGGAAGCCGACGGGATGGCCTGCGCCGCCCGCAGAACAGCGCGACGAGTTCAGCCAGCCAGACCCGTTGCACGAATCCGCCAGCTTCCGCGCCCCGCGCTTCCCTCGTTGACTCGGGCCGCGGGTTTCCCGTGAGGTTGGCGGCTTACGCACCCATGTCCGACAAGACCCTTCCCTTCACGCTGAGCCAACTGGAGTCCATCGCCGCCCAAGTCGGCACGCCCTTCCACCTCTACGACGAGGGGGCGATGCGCGCCAACGCCCGTGCGTTCAACGCCGCCTTCTCCTGGGTGCCGGGCGGCTTCAAGAATTTCTACGCCGTGAAGGCGCTGCCCAATCCGCACATCCTCGCCGTCCTCAAGGAGGAGGGTTTCGGCGGCGACTGCTCGTCGCTGGCGGAACTGAAACTCTGCGAAGCCGTCGGGATCCGCGGCGAGAACATCGTCTTCACCTCCAACGACACGCCCGCCGAGGAGTACCGCGAGGCCGCCCGCCTCGGCGCGCTGATCAACCTCGACGACATCAGCCACATCGCGTTCCTCGAGCAGGCCCTCGGCGGCAAGCTGCCGGAGTTCCTCTGCTTCCGCTACAATCCCGGCCCGCTGAAGGCGGGCAACGCGATCATCGGCAAGCCCGAGGAAGCCAAGTACGGCTTCACCCGCGAACAGATCATCGAGGGCTACCGCCTCCTGCGCGCGAAGGGTGTGAAGCGTTTCGCCCTGCACACGATGGTCGCCTCCAACGAGCTCGACCCGGCCTACTTCGTCGAGACCGCGCAGATGCTCTTCGATCTCGCGATCGAGGTGCACCAGAAGACCGGCGTGCGCATCGAGCTGCTCAACCTCGGCGGCGGCATCGGCATCCCCTATCGCCCCGGCCAGAAGGCGGTCGACCTCGCCCACGTCGGCAGCGCCATCAAGGCCGCCTACGAGCGCACGCTCGTCCCCGCCGGTCTCGCGCCCATGCGCATCACGATGGAATGCGGCCGCATGGTCACCGGCCCCTACGGCTACCTCGTCAGCCGCGTGCTGCACAAGAAGGCCACGTACAAGAACTACGTCGGCCTCGACTCCTGCATGGCCAACCTCATGCGCCCGGCCCTCTACGGCTCGTACCACCACATCTCCGTGCCCGCCCGCGAAGGCGGCCCGCGCAAGACCTACGACGTCACCGGCTCCCTCTGCGAGAACAACGACAAGTTCGCCATCGACCGCGAGATCGCCGACCCGGCGATCGGCGACCTGCTCGTGATCCATGACACCGGTGCGCACGGCCACGCGATGGGTTTCAACTACAACGGCAAGCTCCGCTCCGCCGAGATCCTCTGGCAGGGTGGCACGACCTACCGCCTCATCCGCCGCGCCGAGACGCTCGCCGACCACTTCGCCACGCTCGACTTCCTCGGGCTGAAAGCCTGAGGCGGCAACGCGGTCCGCAGGCGCCGCCCCTAGGCCAACAGGCGACGCCCGGCCCCGCCGCTCAACTTCCGCCGGCGGGCGCAGTCCACTCCCGGAGATACCGGAGAAGCAGCCACTGCGCGGGCGCGAGCATCCCGACATGGTCGAAGCCGTCGATCTCGTGGAGAACGACGCGCGAGTGCCCGTTGAGCTTGAGCAACCGCCACAGCAACGCGTTCTCCTCGTATCGCCCGTTCATCTCCAACTCGCGGTCGCCCGTCACGAGCAGGATCGGCGGCAGATCGCCCCGGACATGGAAAAGCGGTGCGAGCTCGTCGACCACCGGCTGCTTCGCCCCGATGCCTCGGGCACGCCGTTCCGCCATGTGCGTGACGGTCTGCCCGCTGAGCGCAAACACCCCGGCGACGTCCGCGCTCGAACGGTGGTACGGCGCAAGCCAGCGCGGGTCCATCGCCGCCATCAGGGCGAGGTACGCCCCGGCGGAATGTCCGGAAAGAAAAACTCGGCGGGGATCCCCGCCGTACTGCTCGACATGGGCGAGCGTCCAGGCGATCGCCGCCGCCGCATCGGCGATGCAGTCGCTCGTCGCGGCGCGCGGAGTCAACCGGTAGTTCACGGCCACGACCGCGATGCCCGCATTGCGAAGGTGCTCCGGCACCTCCTTGCTCCCCTCCGTCAACCCGCCGCCGTGAAACCAGACCACCGTGCTGAAACCGGTCATCCCCAGCGGCCGATAGACATCGAGCCGGCACCGTTCGGCCGCATAGGCGTCGGGCGCCTTCTCATAGTACGGAAGATCGGTCTCGGTCACATAGGACGCCGCCGCCGCGGAAGCCGCAGGCTCGGCGGCTCCCGCGGAAAACTGGAACGCCGGAGCGAACAACGCGGCGACGATCACGATCACCGCAGGAACACGAAACGCGAGGGGATGGCGCATGCCGCACGTTGGATGCGCCCTCTCCGGCTGGCGATGCCGCAATCGCGCCCCCCTTCGGTCTGAACCGGAGCCACGCACCCTGCCCCGGCCGGCCGGCTGCCCACGACACGGCTGGGCTCCTTCTGAGTCCGACGACCGGGAGCACGCCGGCGCCCGGGAGGCGCATTCGGTTCTTCACGATCTGCCGGCGAATCCGCAGAGTCCGCACCACTGGCCGCGCGCCAGCACCCCACCGCCATCCCGACCATGAGAACATCCCCGCTCCTCCGCCGGTTGCTCACCGCCGGCCTCGCCCTCCTGACCAGCGCCGCCTTCGCCGCCGATATCGCCGGCCGCTGGAGAACCAACCTCGGCGGGCCCGACGGCCCCGAGATGGTCTTCACCTTCAAGGTCGACGGCGACAAGCTCACCGGCTCCGTCGACTCGCCCTTCGGCGCCAGCGAGCTCAAGGACGGCCGCATCACCGGCCCGACGTTCACCTTTCTGGTCCCGTTCAACGACGGCTTCATCGAACACCGCTGCCGGGTCGTTTCCGCCGACGAGATCGAGACGGAGGTCGTCGGCGTCGGCGACGGCACGCCGTTGCAGCTCCGGCGCGCGGGCGACGAACCGATCAAGCTCGCCGCCGAGCCGCCGGCGCCGCCACGCCCGCCCCGGACCCATCTCTGGTGGAACGATCGCCCCGTCGGCCAGCGCGTCTACAACACCGACGCCAAGAAGCTGCCGCTGCTGGCCGTGCGCGGGAACAAATTCGTCGATGCCGCCGGCACCGCCATCCTCCTGCGCGGGATCTGCATCTCCGACCCCGACAAACTCGAGATGCAGGGTCATTGGAACCGCGAGCACTTCGCCAAGGTGAAGGAGATGGGCGCCAGACTCGTCCGCATCCCGGTCCATCCCGTCGCCTGGCGGGAACGCACCCCCGCCGACTATCTGCGGCTGCTCGACCAGGCGGTGGGCTGGTGCACCGAGCTGGAGATGTACGTCATGATCGACTGGCACAGCATCGGTAATCTGGTGACTGGCGTCTTCCAGGATCCGATGTACGACACCACGTTGGAGGAGACCAACAACTTCTGGCGGGTGATGGCCCGCCACTATTCCGGGCACAACACCGTCGCGTTCTTCGAGCTGTTCAACGAACCCACCACCTACCGCGACCAACTCGGCCCGGTCGCCTGGAGCGAATGGAAGCGGATCGTCGAGACCCAGATCGCCCTGATCCGCGCCGCGAATCCGCGGGTGATCCCGGTCGTCGCCGGCTTCGACTGGGCGTACGACCTCACGCCCCTGCGTCTCGAGCCCATTGCCGCCGAACGCATCGCCTACTCGGTGCACCCCTACGCCAACAAGCGCCCGCAGCCCTGGGCGGTGCAATGGGAGCTCGATTTCGGTTTCGTCGCCGACAAGTACCCCGTCATCGCCACCGAGTTCGGCGGTTTCCCGCCGCAGCCGGTCCCCTCCGCCGCCAATCCCAACCCCGCCCCGGTGCGCAACAGCAACTACGGGCCGGAGATCATCGCCTATCTCGAGAGCAAGGGCATCAGCTGGACCGTCTGGTGCTTCGATCCGGAATGGGGCCCGACGCTGATCAAGAACTGGAACTACGAGCTCAATCCCTCCGGCGAATTCGCCAAGAAGGCCCTGCGCGGCCCCGGCAAGTAGCGTCCGCCGAGGAAGTCGCCCGGAGCCCGGACGCCCCGGTTCCGGGGAACAGGTCCCCGCAGGGGCTGCCGGGACGCTGCTGCACTCGGACAACAGCACGTTCGCAGAAACCGCTCGGAGCGGGCCCGCCATGAACCGACCGAGCTCCGCAGACGACCGCCAGGAACAAGGCCCCGGGCGCCTTGCCCGGGACCCGGGGGCGGCTCCGGCCGCGGCCTCGCCGCCCTGGGAAAAACGAAGGAGGAGGGCCGCCCTTGGCCCTCCTCCTGGTTACTAACCCGTAGTGCTAGAGTTTGTGCTTAGAACTCGATGGCGTAACCGAGATTCCAGACGATGCTGGACGGAGCCTTGTAGCGATGGGTCGCGTAGGTCTCGCCGGCGTCGGCGTACCAGCCGACGTATTCCGGGATCTTGGTGAGGTTCTTGACGTTGAGCTGCACGCGGTGGTTGTAGCCCCAGGCC
>JAEXPG010000351.1 GCA_023447015.1 Verrucomicrobiota bacterium | reverse complement strand
CGGACGTAGGCGGGCCGAGGTGGGCTGTGCCGGGCCGGCTCCGTTGGATGGGAATGTATAAAAAGGGACAGGTCAGAAAAATTGGACGTAAGGGGTTGTGTGGGTAGAATCCGGGCACGATGAGATTGGCGCGGATCAAGATCCGAGCGGAGGAAGGAGAGGCGGCGTACCACTGCATGACGCGGGTGGTGAACGGCGAGCGGCTGATCGACGACCCGGCCAAGGAGGTCCTGCGCCGGCAGCTGTGGCTGTGCGCCGAGTTCTGCGGCCTGGAAATCCTCACCTACGCGATTCTCAGCAACCACTTCCACGTGCTGGTGAAGGTGCCGCAGAAGACCGTCCCGACCGATGCCGAGCTGCTGCGCCGCTACCGTCTGCTCCATCCCAAGCCGACCAGGTACCAGACCGAGAAACTGGAGGTGATCGAGGGGCAGCTTGCCTCCGGCGGACCCGAGGGCGAGGCGTGGCGGAAACGCCAGCTGGCGCTGATGGGCGACGTCTCCGCCTTCATGAAACTGGTGAAGCAGCGCTTCGCCATCTGGTTCAACAAGGCCCACCAGCGCTACGGCACGCTCTTTGCCGAGCGCTTCAAGTCCGTCCTGGTCGAGCCGACCACCAATGCCCTGCGCACGATGGCGCTCTACATCGATTTGAACCCCGTGCGCGCCGGCCTGGTCGCCGACCCCAAGGACTACCGCTTCTGCGGCTACGGCGAGGCGGTGGCCGGCCATGCGCCCGCTCGCGCTGGCCTGCGCCGTCTGCATGGTGGCGACTGGCGCGAAGCCCACGCCGCGCATCGCACCGGCTTGTTCGGCACCGGTTCCGCTCCCCGGGCCCAAGGCGCCAGCATCGATCCGGCCGCCTTTGCGGAAGTCCTGCGCCGGAAGGGACACCTGCCCCTTGCCGCGGTCCTGCGCTGTCGCATACGCTATTTCACCGATGCCGCGGTGCTCGGCTCACAGGCCTTCGTCGAAACCCATCTCGCCGCCTACCGCCGCCGCCACGGCGCCCGCGAACGCACCGCGCCCCGCCCGTTGCAGCCCATCACCGACTGGGGCGGCCTCACCGCCATGCGTGGCCTCCGCAAGAACCCCTTCGGGTAGCTGCGAGATTGCGGCCTCCGCAAACGCCTGCGCGAGTCCCGCCTCGCTTTCCACCAAACACCGCTGCTCGCTCCAGATCGGAGATCAGCGTGCGGACTCCTCGTCCGGCCTTGCGCCCGGCGCGTCGGGTGCGCCGTCGCTCGCGTTCCGACCGGTTCAGGGCTGCGCGATCGTGATGAGCGGCTGGACGTTGTTGCAGGGGTGGCTGCTCTTCGTGCCATCGGGCCAGACAACGCGGAGCTCCTTGGGCTGGTCGCCTTCGCGGCAGCCGAAATGCAGCGTCGCGCCGGACTGGCTCCAATAGCCGCCGCCGGCGGAGACCTCGGCGGTCTGCACGACGCCGCTGGCGAGCACGAGAGTGGCGCGGGCGCCGATGGCGGTCGGATTCCCGGCCGGGCCGCGCAACGAGACACCGAACATCCGCCGTCCGGCGACGCCCTGATTACGGAACGCCACCATCGACGCGTTGTTGCGGGTGGCGACGAAATCCGGCCAACCGTCGGCGTCGAGGTCGGTCACGACGAGAGCCTTGGCGTCTCCGGTCACGATCAGTCCGCTCTGCGCGGCCTCGACGGGCGCGAAGTTGCCGCGGCCGTCGCCGCGCAGGAGCTGGCCGAAGCCGCCGTCGAAACGGCTGATCTCCGGCTGCGGCGCGTATTCGTTCTGCACAGCGTAGAGGTCGGCGAGGCCGTCGCCGTCGAAATCCCCGGCGACCAGTCCCTGGGAGGCCGCGATCTGCGCGAGGCGAGGCAGCGAGGTGAAACGGTAGGTGCCGTCGGCCTGGCTGAGGAAGACGCCGCTGCGCAGCTCGGTCGCGGCGAACTTGCGGGCGGCGTTGAGCCGGGACTCGCCGAGGACCTCGGCGAGCGTGGCCTTGGAATAGTCGTCGTTCTTGGGGAAACGTTTCAGGACTGGCGGGACGGCTTCCCCGAGGGATTTGCGGGTCCGGCGCGGGAAGAGCTTGCCTTGGTCCCATTCGCCCTCGACGAGCGCCGGGGCGCCGTTGCCGCCGAAATCGCCGTAGTAGAGCAGCGCGGGCTCGGCGGGGCTGGCGGAATAGGGCGTGTTCAGGCCGGCGTTGCCGACCGCGTAGTCGGGGCGGCCGTCGCCGTTGAAGTCCGCGGAGGCGACCGAGGTCCACCAGCCGGTGCCGGCGGCCGCGAAACCCGCCGCTTCCGTCCGGTCCTCGAACCCGGTGCCCGCGTTGTTGTGGAAATAGCGCACCGGTCCCCATTCGGTGGCGACGATCAGGTCGGCCCAGCCGTCGCCGTCCACATCGCTCCAGAGGGCGGCGGTGACGAGTCCGGCGTCGCGCAGGGCGGGGGCGAGGGAGTCGGCGACGTTCTCGAACCGGCCACCGCGGTTGGCGAGGAGCGCGCTGCGGGGGGGCAACGGGTAGCGGCCGGGCTGGAGGCGCGCGCCGAGGAAGACATCGAGGCGGCCGTCGTGGTCGAAGTCGGCGGCGGCGAGCGCCCCGGCGCTGATGGCGAGGGCGGGCAACGCCTCGGCCGTCGCGGGGCTCAGGCCGTTGGCGCCGTCGTTGAGCCAGAGCTGCGGCTGGTACTCGGGCGCGCCGTTGGGCTTCGCGTTGCCGGACCTGGTCGCGAGCACATCGGGTGCGCCGTCGCCGTTGGCGTCGAAGATGAGGACCGGGCCGTCGGGCAGCACGCCCGCCGCGCCGAGGGCGACCGGCGTGAAGTTGCCGCGGGCGTCGGCGTTGAGGAAGCGGAGCGGATCCTTGGCCGAGCCGCCGAGCACGTACTCGTCGCGGCCGTCGCCGGCGAGGTCGCCGGCGGCGAGCGCCGGGCCGCGGCGGCTGAAGCGGAACGGGATCAGGGCCTGGGCGCGTCCTTCGGCGAGCGGCCCCTCGCGGGTCTCGACCGCGAGGCCCCGGGCGGCGCTCACGTCGGTGAACTGCGTTGCCGGGGTTTCGGGGGCCGGCGCGGGCGCCGGGGCGTCGGCCGGTTCGGTGATCGTGAGCCGCTGGTCGGTGGCGAGGGCGGTGAAGGTCTGCACGTGGCCGCTGGGCCACTCGACGGTGAGCCGGCGGATCGTGGTGTCGTCGCCGAGACCGAAGTGCAGCAGGGGCTCGCTGCCGGAACCGTAGCCGCGGGCGACGACGAGCTGGCGGACCTGGGGGCCGGCGGCGGTCTCGAGGCGCACGGTGGCGCCGACGCCGAAGCGATTGGAGCGGGTGCCGCGCAGGGCGACGATCACCCGGTGGCCGGTGTCGCTGTCGTTGCGCAGGACGGTGGCGCCGGCCTCGTAATTGGCGACGACGAGGTCGAGGTCGCCGTCGCCGTCGAGATCGCCGTAGGCGGCACCGAAGCTCACGCCGACCTGGTCGAGCCCCCAGCGGGCGCCGACCTCCTCGAACTTCAGGTCGCCGAGATTCCGGTACACGAGATTGGGTTCGGCCATCACCGGCGTGGAGCGGACCATGCGGCGGGACTCGTCGAAGCTCTCGATGGTGATGGTGCGCGCGAGCAGGTCCATGTTGTGGTACTCGCGGGTCATGCCGGTGGTGACTTGGAGGTCGAGGCGGCCGTCGTTGTCGAGATCCTCGAGGCGCGGCGACCAGGTCCAGTCGGTGCGGGCGACGCCGGCGAGCAGCGCCGCTTCGAGCATGTGGCCGGTGCCGGTGTTCACGTAGAGCGCGTTGCGCATGAACTGCGGCGCGGGGAGGGCGTCGTAGTCGCTGGCGTGGAGGAGGACGCGGATCTGCGCCATGCCGCGCTGGTCCTTTTCGTGGGTGGTGGCCGCCATGTCGGCGACGAAGAAGTCGATCCGGCCGTCGTTGTTCACGTCGCCGAGGTCCGCGCCCATCGAGGAGTGCGGCATGCGCGGGAGGACCTGGGTGATGACGTCGGTGAAGGTGCCGTCGCGGTTGTTGTGGTAGAGGAAATCCAGCACCGCGTAGTCGTTGGCGATGTAGAGGTCCGGCCAGCCGTCGTTGTCGTAGTCCCACCAGGTGGCGGAGTGGCCGGATGATTCGTCGCGGTGGAGCCCGGCCTTGTCGGAGACTTCCTCGAACGTGCCGTCGCCGCGGTTGTGGAAGAGGTGGTCGGGCTGGCCGTGGGGGTGCTTGATGGCGTCGAGCATGTTGGTGACCACGTAGACATCGAGCCAGCCGTCGCGGTCGTAGTCGCAGAAGGCGCCGACGACGCTGCCCTCGACCAAGGCGAGGCCGCGGGCGGCGGCCTCCTCCTTGAAGGTGCCGTCGCCCTGGTTGATGAAGAGCCAGTTCGGGGCGCCGAAACGACAGACGTAGAGATCGAGGCGGCCGTCGTTGTTCACGTCGGCGAAGGTCGCGCCCTGCTTCCAGTTCTCCGGCGGATCGGCGAGCGGGTTGTCGCCGCTGCCGATGAGTCCCTTCACCCAGCCGCCGGCGGCGCCGCCGGGCAGGCCGGCGCGATCGGTGACGTCCTCGAACTTCCAGTTGCCGAGATTGCGGAAGAGGCGGCAGCGGCCGGTCTTGCTGACGGTGAAGACATCGGGCCGGCCATCGCCATCGTAGTCGCCGATGGCGACGCCGCAGCCCGACGGACCGTAGACGAACTCCTGGTAGCGGCCCGCCCACATGCCGGGATCGTCGAACTTGTTCTCGGTGACGATGCCCGTGGTTTCCGGCGTGAGATTGGCGAAGAGCGTCGCCCCGCGCGGTCCGGAGCGCGGCGCGAGCGGGGCGGTCTCGAGCAGGGAGGCCGGCGCGGCGGCGGCTGAGAAGGTCGCGACCAGAAGGCCGGCGGCGAGGGTGGCGAACCGCCGGCGGAGCGGGAGAAGCGGGGCAGGGCGCATCGGTTCGACGAGGAAGAATCCGCCCCGGGCCAAGTCAAGAGACGAGGGCCCGGCCCGGTCGGGCGGCCGGGGGACGGGCGCGGAGTCGGCGGGCAATGCGGGAAATGCTTTGCGTGCGGGCGGCGTGGGCGGGATGAGTGGCCGTTTGCCATGCCGCGTCCATCCGCTCCCGAGAAACCCAAGTCCTCGCCCGTCGCGCCTCCCGTGCCGCCGTCGTGCCTGATCCGGCGCGGGAGTTCGGGCATCCACGGGCATGGGGTGTATGCGCGGGTCGCGATCCCGGAGGGACATGTGATCGTCGAGTACACGGGCGAGCGCATCACGAAGGCGGAGAGCGAGCGCCGCGAGGCGGCGCGGCTGGAGCGGGTCCGCCGCGGACGCGACGGCTGCACCTACATCTTCGATCTCAACCGCCGCCATGACCTCGACGGCCGCCGCGGCGGCAACATCAGCCGGTTCATCAACCACTCCTGCCGGCCCAACTGCCGCTCCGAGAACCGGCGCGGCCACATCTGGATCATCGCCCTCCGCGACATCGCGCCGGGCGAGGAGATCTCGTTCGACTACGGTTTTCCGTTTCGCGAGTGGACCGACAACCCCTGCCGCTGCGGCGCGCCGGAGTGCGCTGGCTACATCGTTGCGGAGGGCCAGCGCTGGCGCCTGCGCCGGATCCGGCGCGCCGGGGCTTGAACTTGGCCGGGCCCGCCCGCCCGGGCGGCGGTGGCGGCGACCCGGCCTCCTGAAAACTCCGGAGGAGCGGCTCCGCCCGTGA
>JAEXPG010000494.1 GCA_023447015.1 Verrucomicrobiota bacterium | reverse complement strand
CCGCTGCGCAGCCCGCTCGACACCGGCGTGTCGCCCCCCGGCGAGCTCGCCGCCCACGTCCACGACCTCTTCTACCCGCAGCTCGCCTCCCGTCTGGCGGAGGACGAGCTCCCCCGCCGCCTGCGGCTCCGGCTCGACGCCTACCGCGAGCTCAAGCTCGCCCTCCAGGCCGAGCTGCACGCCGCGCTCGATGCCACCCGCCGCGCCGAGGGCGAAGCCCGCCGCACCATTCTCGAGGACTGCGCCCGCCAACAGGCCGGTCGGCTCCAGGAATTGGAGACAGCCGCCGAGCAGCTGCGGGCCGACCTGGCCCGCCCCCGCAGCGAGTGGCACCCCGGCGCCCTCCCCCCTCCGCCCCACCAGGGCCCACCGCCCCGCGGCGACCGGGGACCGGATTTCCAGTTCATGCGCGCCACCGCCTGCCAGGCGGAAGGCCTCTCGGCCGACCAGCGACGCCTCCTCCTCTCCACCGCCTGCGAGGGTGAGATCCACTCCGCCGCCACCACGTCCGGCACGCTGTTCTTCTTCACCCCCGAAGGCGCCAGCCTCCGCCTTCCCGCCCAGCTGCCGCCGGCGCTCGCGTCCCAGATCGCCGCCTACACCGAGGCCCGGCGCGCCATCGCCCGCGAGCTCGTCGCCCTCCTCCACCAGAACAGCCCCGGCGACGTCGACGCCCTGCGCCAGCTCGCCGCCCGCCAAGCCCCCGCGTTCGCCGCCCTCGAGCTCCAGGCCGAAGCGCTCCGGCAGGCCCTCCACGACACCCCGGGAATCGACGGTCTGCCCCCCGCACCGGCACTGCCGCCCGATCTCGCCGCCCGCCTCGCCGCCTATCGGGATCGCAAGCAGGGCCTGCTGCGCCAGCTCAACGCCACCCTCACCCAGACCGTCCGCGACGCCGCCACGGCCACCCCCTCCGGGCTCGCCGTGCCGGTCTCCGCCTTCACCGACGAACAGCAGGAGGAGATCAACCACCTCAACCGGGAGAAGGGCGAGCTGCGCCTCGCGCTCGCCGAACACCACCGCGCCCTCGGCTCCGCGCAGGATCGCAAGTCCGTCGACAACCTCCTCGAGGATTTCGAACGCGCCCGCCAGGCGCAGGAACTGCGCGAAAAGTACCACGACTACCGCCTCGCCCTCTTCGAGCCCGGACTTTCCCCGAACCAGCGCCGCCTGCTGCTCGACGCCGCCCTCCAGACCCTCGCCATCCCCCTGCCCTCCGGCGAACCGATCCATCGCCCGTGACCGGCCCCGCCCACCCACGCCGCCCGGCCCTCGTCCTCCCCCTGGCCGCCCTCCTCACCGGCGGCCTCCTCTTCGCCGTGTTCGCCGCGATGGTGCTGCGCTCGCGCGCCGAGCTCGTCGCCGAGCTCCACCGCCGCATCATCGAGCGCGAGGCCGCCGTGCTCCGCCCCTTCGCCCTGCAACAGGTCGCCGACGAACCCGGCGCCGGCCGCTCGCCGCTCACCGCCCTCCTGCGCAGCGCCCGCCAGGAGGGCATGATCGCCGTCGCCGTCTTCGACGCCGCCGGCACCACGATCGACGCCGTCCCGGCCGACCAGCTCTTCGTCGAGCTTCCGATCGACGACTACGTGCGGCTCCGGTCCACGGGCACCATCTCGCGCTACCATCCCGCGTTCCCGCTCGACCAGTACTTCGCCGGCGTCGCCCCCGGGCAGACCCGCGCCCCCGTGCTCGAGGTCCTGCTCGCCGTGCCGGGGCGGCCCGCCGGCCCCGCGCTCGGCTTCGTGCGCTACTACATCGACGCCCGGCACCTCGACCGCGAGCTGGCCGCCATCGACGCCCGTCTCGGCCACCAGACCTCGAACACGCTGGTGATCGGCGCCGCGGTCGTGGCGCTCGTCATGGCGGCGGCCGCGTACGGCCTGCAGCGCGCCCAACGCGCGATCGCCGAGCGCAACGAGCGGCTCACCCGCGCCCATTTCGAGCTCACGCTCGCCGCCAAGGCCTCCGCCCTCGGCCAGATCACCTCGCACCTCATCCACGGGCTGCAGGGCCCGGTCGCAGGCCTGCGGGCGGCCGTCTCCGCCCAGGGGGAGACCGACTGGCAGTCCGCCGCCGGCTACACCGAACGCATGCAGGCCATGATCCAGGAGACCGTCGCCCTGCTCCGCGACATCGGCGCCAACGCCAGCTACGAGATCGCCGGCGCCGAGCTCGCGACGGCCATCCACGAGCGCAACCAGGCCGCGGCCGCCCAGCGCGGCGTCGCCCTCGACGTCGCCACGCGTTTCGCCGGCACGCTCGACAGCCATCGCGGCGGCGTCCTCTGCCTGATCGCCTCCAACCTCGTGCAGAACGCAATCACCGCCTCGCCGCCGGGTCGCCGCGTCGCGGTGTCGCTCGCCGAGGACAAGGACGACCTCGTTCTCGAGGTGGTCGACGAGGGAAGCGGCATCCCCGCGCCCCAGCAGGCCCAGCTGTTCGTCCCCGGCCGCAGCGGCCGCGCCGGCGGTTCCGGACTCGGTCTTTCCATCAGCCAGCTCCTCGCGCGCCAGATCGGGGCCGAGCTCACGCTCGCCGCCACCGGCCCCGCCGGCACCACCTTCCGGCTCACCCTGCCGCTGGTAGGCCACGCTGCGCCCGGCGAGTCCCGCCGGTAGAGGCCAATCCCGTCCGCCAGGACCGCCGCCGACATCCGCTCCGCTTCCGATGTTGCCAGCCGGGGGCGGGCCCGCCGATAAGGTCCGGCTTTATGAGCAACTGTCCCTGCGGTTCCGGTAAAACCCTCGATGCCTGCTGCGGTCCGATCCTCGGCGGCGCGCCCGCGCCCACGGCCGAGGCGCTGATGCGCTCGCGCTACGCCGCCTACGTGCTGCGCAACTACGAGCACCTCGAGCGCTCGCTCTGCGCCGAACAACGCAAGGACTACTCCGCCGAGGAGGCGAAACGCTGGGCCGAGAGCTCCGAGTGGCTCGGCCTCACGATCCTGCGCACCGAGAAGGGCGGTCCGGCCGACGAACAGGGCCTCGTCGAGTTCTCCGCCCGCTTCCGCTCCGAGGGCAAGGAGCACGAGCACGTCGAGACCGCCCTCTTCGGCCGCGAGGAGAGCAAATGGGTCTATGTCGGCCAGGTCGCCCCCAAGGGCCAGCCCGTGCGCCGCGAGCAGCCGAAGGTCGGCCGCAACGACCCGTGCCCCTGCGGCAGCGGCAAGAAGTACAAGAAGTGCTGCGGCGCCGGCGCCTGAGCGCGCCCCGCTCCGGGCCGCTACCGGCCTCCCCTTCCGCTCCCCAAGGCGCCGCCCCCGGCGCCTTTTTGCTGCCGCCACCGGACGGATACCCGGTAGCCACCAATCCCGGACGGCGGGAAATTCCGGCTTGCTCCGTGCGCGCCGGCCCCCTTGCGTTTCCGGCCAGTTGATACGCGGGAACCCCACGGCCCGCTCCACCATCGAGGTGCCGTGAGACCCGGATCCGCCCCCACCGGCGGGACGAACGGTTGCCCTGTCCGCCGTCGTTCCCTCGCCCGCCATGATCCGCTCCCTCCGTCTCCGTCCCCTGCCGGCCGCCCGCCCCGCGGCCCTGGCCTGTGCGCTCCTCGCCGCCGCCCCCGCCTCCGCCGCGGTGATCCTTTCCGCCTGGAACGGTTCCGCCGGGCTCTGGAGCGACGCCACCCGTTGGACTCCGTCCACCGCCGTCCCCAACAACACCGCCTCCGACCAGTTCGAGGTCGCTTTCGGCGGCGGCACGGCGACCTTGGGCGAGGGCATCACCATCGACCGCCTGACGATGACCAGCGGCACCATCGCCGGCCCCTTCGATTTCACCGTGAACTCCGCCGCCACGCTCACCGGCGGCAACTTCACCGGGGCCGGCACCACCACCCTCCGCGGGCCGGCGACCCTCGGCCTCGGCTCCGCGCTGGGCCTCGACGGCGGCCGCACCCTTCGCAACGACACCGCCTTCGTCTGGACCGGCAGCAGCATCAACCTCAACAGCGGCAACCTCCCCGGCGCCGGCACCTTCCTCAACGCCGCCGGCGCCACCTTCACCGCCACCGGCGCCAACCCCACCTGGATCTCCGCCAACTACGCCTCCGCCTCCGACACCGGCGCCGACGCCTCCTTCCGGAACGACGGCGCCTTCCTCAAGGACGGGAGCACCGCGAGCCACCTCACGAACATCGGCGTCGCCTTCCACAACACCGGCTCGGTGGAGGTCCGCACCGGCACCCTCAACCTGAGCGCCGGCGGCACCCACTCCGGCACCTTCGCCGGCACCGGCACCATCCAGTTCGGCGGCGGCACCCACTCGCTCGCGCCCTCCGCCACCATCACCACCGCCAACGCCACCTTCTCCGGCGGCACCGTCACCGTCGGCGGCGCGTATGCCGTCTCCGACCTCTCGACCTTCTCGGGCGCGACCGTGGACTTCAACGCGCCGACCGCCCTCGGCGCCGCCGCCCGCTTCACCTCCGGCACCGTCAACTTCAACTCGACCCTCTCGCCCGCCCTGCCGTCGCTGACCTTCTCCGGCAGCGCCACCGCCAACTTTTCCGCCAACAACCTCGACGTGACCACGCTCGCGATGAGCGGCGGCACGCTCAACGGCTCCGGCACCATCACCGTCACCGGCCCGGCCACGTTGGGCGGCGGCTCCTTCACCGGCGCCGGCACCACCCTCTTCCAGGGCCCGGTCGCCCTCACCGGCTCGCTCACCCTCGACGGCGGCCGCATCCTCCGCAACGACGCCGCCACCCTCTGGACCGGCGGCGCCATCAACCTCAACGGCGGCTCCCAGCCCGGCGGCAGCACCTTCCTCAACTCCGGCGACGCCACCTTCACGATCCAGGGCTCCAATACCGCCAACCTCACCGCGGGCTACTACTCCAGCACCGACTCCTCCGCCCAGGCCCTCTTCCGCAACGAGGGCGCGTTCCTCAAGACCGACAGCACCCCGGCCCACGTCACCAACGTCAACGTCCCCTTCGCCAACACGGGCACCGTGGAGGTCCGCACCGGCACGCTCAGCCTCAACAACGGCGGAGCCCACACCGGCACGTTCTCCGGCGCCGGCACCATCGAGTTCGGCGGCGGCACCCACACGCTGGCTCCCTCCGCCACCATCACCGCCGCCCACGCCACCTTCTCCGGCAGCACCGTCACCGTCGACAGCACCTGCTCCGTCTCCGGGCTCTCGACCTTCTCCGGCGCCACCACCTCGTTCAACGCGCCGGTCACCCTCGGCACCTCCGCCAGCTTCACCAGCGGCACGACCCGCTTCAACGCCAGCCTCGCCGCCAACCTCGACTCGCTCAGCTTCTCGGGCGGCACCGCCCACCTCGGGGCCAACGACCTCGACACCGCAGCGTTCACCATGACCTCCGGCACCCTCGCGGGCACCGGCACGGTCACCGTCAACGGCGCCACCTCGCTGGCCAACGCCACCTTCACCGGCACCGGCAACACCATCCTCCGCGGGCCCGCCACCCTCACCAGTTCCCTCGGCCTCGACGGCGGCCGCACCCTCCGCAGCGACACCTCCTTCGTCTGGTCCGGCTCCAGCATCAACCTCAACGCCGGCAACCTCGAGGGCGCCGGCACCTTCCTCAACCCCGCCGGCGCGACCTTCACCGCCCAGGGCGGCAACACCTACCAGATCACCGCCTCCGCCTACTCCAGCAACGACGGCAGCGCGGCGGCGCTCTTCCGCAACGAAGGGGCGTTCATCAAGACGGGCAGCACCGCCACGCACACGACCTCCGTCAACACGACCTTCCACAACACCGGCTCCGTCGAGGTGCAGACCGGAATCCTCAACCTCGCCGGGGGCGGCACCCACACCGGCACCTTCGCCGGCGCCGGCGCCATCCAGTTCGGCGGCGGCGCCCACACGCTCGCGCCGACCGCCGCCATCACCACCACCAACGCCGTCTTCGCCGGCGGCACCGTCGTGGTCGACAGCCCCTGCACCGTCTCCGGCCAGACCTCGGTTCAGGGCGGCACGGTCAGCTTCAACGCCCCGGTCACCCTCGGCTCCTCCGCCCGTTTCTCCGGCGGCACCACCAGTTTCAACTCCACGCTCGCCCCGTCCCTCTCCTCCCTCTCCCTCACCGCCGGGACCGTCAACCTGGGCGACAACAACCTCGACACCGCCACGCTCGCGATGTCCGGCGGCACCGTCTCCGGCACCGGCACCCTCACGGTCTCGGGCACCACCACCCTGGATGGCGGCGTCTTCACCGGCACGGGCACCACCATCCTCCACGGGCCGGTGACGCTCTCCGCCAGCTTCGGCGCCGACGGCGGCCGCACCCTCCGCAGCGACACCTCGCTGCAGTGGACCGGCTACTCGATCAACCTCAACAACGGCAACCTCCCCGGCGCCGCCTCCTTCCTCAACTCCAGCGGCGCCACCTTCACCATCCAGGGGGCCAACGCCTACCAGATCACCGCCTCCACCTATTCCAGCGGCGACACCGCCGCCGCCGCCCGCTTCACCAACGCCGGCACGTTCACCAAGACCGGCGCCACCGACACGAACACCACGAACATCCACGTTGCCTTCGACAACTCCGGCAGGGTTGAGGCCCAGACCGGCACCATCAACCTCGCCGCCGGCGGCACCCACACCGGCACGTTCTCCGGCGCCGGCACCCTCCAGTTCGGCGGCGGCACCCACACGCTCGCCGCGGGCTCCTCGGTCAGCTCCGCCAACGCCGCCTTCACCGCCGGCACCGTGTCGGTGAACGGCTCATACAACGTGCCCGGCGTCTCGAGCTTCTCGGGCGCCACCGTCGACTTCAACGCCCCGGCCGCCCTCGGCACCGCGACCCGCGTCACCGCCGGCACGGTGAACTTCAACTCGACCCTCGCGGCCTCCCTCGAATCGCTCGCGCTCTCCGCCGGCACCCTCAACCTCGGGGCCAACGACCTCGCCGGCACCGCGCTCACCCTCACCGGCGGCACCCTCGCCGGCAGCGGCACCCTCACCGTCGCGGGGACGGCCGGTCTGGCCAACTGCTCGGTCACCGGCCCCGGCACCTTGCGCTTCCAGGGCCCGGTCGCCCTCACCGCCTCGGTCGGCCTCGACGGCGGCCGCACCCTCCGCAGCGACGGCGCGCTCACCTGGAGCGGCGGCTCCATCAACCTCAACAGCGGCACCCTCGCCGGCGCCGGCACCCTCCTCAACTCCACCGGCGCCACCCTCACCGCCCAGGGCAACGGCGCCTCCTCCCTCTACGCCGGCCAGTACTCCGCCACCGATTCGGCGGCGAACGCCCTCTTCCTCAACGCCGGCACCCTGGTCAAGACCGGCAGCACCGCGACCCACACCACGACGGTCAGCTAGCCGTTCAGCAACACCGGCACCGTCGACGTCCAGACCGGCGTGCTGAGCCTGTCGTCCGCGCCCGCCGAGCAGACCGGCACGACCCTCGCCGGCGGCCGGTGGATCGTGCGGGATGGCGCCACGCTGAGCTTCCCGGCCAACACCCCGAACCTCTCGGTCAACCAGGGCGAGATCACGCTCCACGGCCCGACTTCCACCTTCGCCAAGATCAACGGCCTCGCGACGAACGAGGGCCTGTTCCGTCTCCTCGACAACCGCAGCTTCACGGCCAACACGGCGTTCACCAACGCCGGCACGCTCGTGCTGGGCGGTGGCACCTTCACCGCGGCGCAGGGCCTCGCCAACAACGGCTCCGCCGCCCTCACCGGCTCCGGCACCATCGCGGGCTCCGTCGTCTCCCGCGGCACCATCGCCCCCGGCACGCTCCAGGTCACGGGCAACCTCACGCTCGGCCCGACCAGCCTCGTCGCCTTCGACCTCGCCGGCGCCACCCCGGGTTCCGGATACGGCACGCTCTCGGTCGGCGGGCTGCTCACCCGCGGCGGCACGCTCCAGCTCTCGCTCGTCGACGGCTTCAGCCCCGCCCAGGGCATGACCTTCGGCCTCTTCAACGCCGCGGACAGCACCGGCACCTTCGCATCGGTCGCCCTGCCGGAACTGGGCGGCAACCTGGCCTGGGACGACGCCGCGCTCTACACCAACGGCCTGCTCACCGTCGTCCCCGAGCCCACGACCTACGCCGTCCTGCTCGGGCTCGGCGGCCTGGTCCTCTCCGCCTACGTCCGCCGGCGTCGCCGCGGTTGAGGCGGCCGCCGGGCCGCTACCAGCCGCCCCAGCGCCACACCCCGGCGGTGGCCGCGCAGAGCGCCGCGCCGATCGCGATGGGCAGCAGCGCCGACACCGCCGTCCACTTCGCGCTGCGCGTCTCCTTGTAGATCGTCCAGAGCGTGGTCGAGCACGGGTTGTGGCAGAGGCTGAAGAGCATCAGGCACACCGCCGTGAGCGTCGTCCAGCCGCCGGCGACGAGCAGCTCGCGCAGCGCGCGGCCGTCCGCCTCGAACATGACGCCGGCACCCGCGCCGGCCGCGCCCACCACCAACGCGGTGAGCATGGCCACCGTCGGGATCACGATCTCGTTGGCGGGGATCGCGACGACGTAGGCCAGGAGGATCACGCCGTTGAGGCCGAGCGCGACGCCCAGCGGGTCGAGCCCGTCGATGAGCCAGAGCGCCAGCGGGCGCCCGCCGAGATGGACGTTGCCGACCAGCCAGATCGCCGCGCCGGCCGGGGCCGCGAACACGATCGCGCGCCAGAGCACGAACAGCGTGCGGTCGATGAGCGAGGTGTAGA
Organism: Verrucomicrobiota bacterium; assembly: GCA_023447015.1. GTDB lineage: Bacteria > Verrucomicrobiota > Verrucomicrobiia > Opitutales > Opitutaceae > CAJCBL01. Next base: position 979 of record JAEXPG010000494.1, on the reverse strand, counting down.
GCGTGCGCCAGATCTGCGGCGGCCGGTACGGCGGCAGCTCGAGGTTGAAGAAGCTCGCCTCACCGCGCAGCACCGTGCGGCTCAGCAGCCACGACGACGCCAGCGAGAGGAAGAACCCGAGCAGCATCACCGCGGCGACCGTGCCCGCCGCCACCAGCCCGCTCCAGCGCTGCGGGGCGAGCGCCCCGATGAACACCGTCGCCAGCATGATCTGCGTGGGCCAGCGGCCGTTGCAGAGCGCGAAGTTGTTCGTGACGATCGCGATCAGCCGCTCGCGCGGCGAGTCGATGATCCGCGCCGCCACCACGCCGGCGGCGTTGCAGCCGTAGCCCATCGCCAGCGTCAGCGACTGCTTGCCGTGCGCCCCCGCCGTCTGGAACAGCCGGTCGAGGTTGCACGACACGCGCGGCAGGTAGCCGAGATCCTCGAGCAGCGTGAACATCGGGAAGAAGATCGCCATCGGGGGCAGCATCACGCTCACGACCCAGGCGGTGGCGAGATAGACGCCGTCGACGAGGAAGCTCACCCCGAGGGCGGGCAGGCCCACCGCGGTGAGCACCTCCCGCAACCACGGCTGCCCATGCCCCCGCAGCAGATGCGCCAGCCAGTCCGACGGCACGTTCGCCCCCGAGATCGTCACCCAGAGGATCACCGCGAAGAGCGCCAGCATCAGCGGGAAACCGGTCCACGCGCCGGTGAGCCAGCGGTCGACCCGGCTCTGCCACACCAACCGCGCCGACTGGCCCTCGCGGCGCACGCAGGCATCGGCGATGCGCCCGGCCTGCCCGTAGATCGCCTCGGCCAGGTTGTCGTGGAGATTCGGTGGCAGCCGCCAGCGCAGCCGCTCGACCGTCGCCAGCACCGCCTCGACCACCGGGGCGGTCTGGGGGGCGGCCGCCAATCCCTCGGTGGAGCGGGCCGTCACTTCGCCCAGCGCCGCGTCGCCGCCCGCGGCCAGCTCCGCCAGCCGGCCGTCGGC
>JAEXPG010000374.1 GCA_023447015.1 Verrucomicrobiota bacterium | reverse complement strand
CCTGCAGAACATCGTGCGGGCCTGTGGCGGGGATCCGGTGCGGCTGTTCAATTTCGTGCGCGACGAGATCCGGTTCCAGCCGTACCGCGGTTTCCGCAAGGGGCCGTTGTTGACCTGGCGGACGAAGTCCGGGAGCGACGCCGACCAGGCGTGGTTGCTGGTCGAGCTGTTCCGGGCGGCCGGCTACGAGGCCCGCTTCTTCTACGGCTACGTGACGCTGCCGCAGGCGGAGGCCTTCAACTGGTGGGGGGCGGACAACCTCGAGGCGTTGAACATCATGACCGGTTCGTCCGGGTATGACGGCGGTGCCATCCAGCAGGGCGGCTACGCGCTTGAGCAGATCTGCGCGGTGCTCGTGCTCAACGGCGAGCACTACTACTTCGCCCCCGGATTCAAGACGATGGTCGAGACCGAGGGGATCGATCTGGCCGCGGCAAGCGGCTACGACCGCGCGGCGTTGCTGACCGCGGCCGGCGGCAACGAGACCGCGACCTTCGTGCAGGGGGTCTCCGATGCGGGCGTCTCCGACTATCTGGCGCAGCGGGCGAGCGCGTTGCGCGCCGCGATCACCGCGGAGCATCCCAACGCCTCGGTGGGCGAGATCCTCGGCGAGCGGGCCATCGTGCGGTCGACCGCCACCGGGCTTGCCGACGGGTGGCCGGAGCACTGGGGCGTGATCGACACCGTGGAGTGGTTCGAGTTCGCCGATCCCTACGCCACCTACACCTCCCCGGATACCGGCCAGTCGTACTCCTTCATGGCTTGGATGTGGCTGGTGGTCGGTCCGACCAACTACGCTGGGGACAACCTGACCTCGGCCCTGGTTCTGCACGCCGCGGCAATGCCGGATCTGGCGGGGCACGAGGTCACCCTCGGCTTCAACGCCGATTGGCGGGCGCAGGTGCTGGTCGACGGTGTGGTGGTGGCCGAGGCGCAGTACGCCTACGGCGGCGAGGTCGGCATCAAGTACGCCGTCGATCATCCCTTCGCCTACGACACCGCCGAAATGTACGACGAGGAGCGCTTTGTCCGCTTCGGGGTCGGGCAGCGTGCAGCGGTCAACATCGGCGTCGGCGGTTTCGACCAGAGCGGTCTGCGAGACCGTGCGCGGGCGCACCTGGACGATCTGGTGCGCCAGGGGCTCGCGGCGGAGGCGCCCGCCCGGATCGACGCATCGTTGCGGGTGCTCGGGCTGGACTGGCTGCGCCAATGCGACCACTTCACCCGGATACTGGAGCGGGTTTCCCGCACCCGTTGCCTCCAGCACCATGCCATCGCGATCGCCAAACAGGAGGCAGGGCCGGCGGTGGACATCCCGGTGACTGCCGTCTGGACGCCGCGGGACGGCGTGCTCTCGCCCGCCAGAGAAGGGCTGCATTCCCTGATCTTCGTCGGCTCCGCCATGGAGCACGGCGTGATCGAGCAGAGCTATCCCGGCGTTCGGGCCGTCTCGACGGTCCGGTTTTTCCGCGAGAATAATCTGGCGGGGCGCAAGGTCTTCCTCGCCACCTCGGCCAACTACTCGGCGATCGCGCAGGATCCCGACTTCGTGGCGGGCTGGAGCAGCGCCTGGCGAAACACCTATTTCCCGAACAAATTCGCCGCCGGCGCCTCCCGGGTCGTCTTCCCCCAGCTCGAGGAGTTCGCGGTGGATCGCCTCGCCGGCAACGGCTACTTCGAGGAAGGCAACGACTACCTGGCTGCGTACATCAATCCGGGCGAACTCAACGGCGGCAATGCCACGACCCCCGGCCTGGCCGATGCCACCACGACCAAGAAGGTCAACGACGACACCAAGGGTCCCGAAAACATCCCCAACGAGCAGTCCGCCGACCCGATCGACCTCTACAACGGCAACTGCGTGGCCGACCAGACCGACCTCGCCCTCGGCGGCGGCGGGGCGCGCGGGCTCTCGCTGTCCCGCCATTACAGCTCGGCCGGCGACGCCGGACCCTCGCAGTTCGGCCGCGGCTGGTCGCACAACCTCGAGGGCTTCCTCACCGAACACACCGACACCGCCGCGGCCTTCGGCGGCGGCACCGCCGAGAGCGCCGCGAGCGCGATCGTGGCCGTCCAGGCGGTCGTCGACCTCAGCCGCCAATCGCTCGACACGGCGAAGGGCTGGGTCGTGGCCTCGATCGCCTCCTACTGGGCGCTCGACCAGGCGAAGAACAACACCGTCTCCGCCACCTTCGGCCGCCGGAACTACTCGTTCACCCGCCAGGCCGACGGCGCCTACACGCCCTCCGCCGGACTCACCGCCACGCTCGTGAAGGACGCCGCCACAGGCCTCTTCCGCATCGAGGAACGCTTCGGGGAGACGCTGCGCTTCGACGCACAGCGGCGTCTGGCGTCCTTCACCGATGCCGACGGCAAAACCCTCGCGTTGGCCTACGCCGACTCCGGCGTCGACGCCGGCAAGCTCCGGACCGCCACCGATTGCTACGGCCGCACGCTCACCTTCGCCTACCACACCGACACCGCCCGCGCCGGCCTGCTCGCCAGCGTGACCGACTCGACCGGCCGCACCGTCGGCTACGACTACACCGAGGGGCAGCTCACCGCGGTGACCGATCCGGAAAACCACACCCGGCGCTTCGCGTACGCCGCCGCCGGCCGCCTCTGGAAAACCTTCGACGAGCAGAACCGCCTCGTGGCCGAGACGCTCTACGACGCCAACGGAACCGTGCGCACGCAGATCGCCGAGGGCGACGCTGCGCAGGCTTGGCAGTACGCCTTCACCGGCGTGCTCAACACCGAGACCAATCCCCTCGGCGAAACCACCGCCTACCGTTACGACCGCTTCGGCCGTCTTGTGGCCGAGACCGATGGCGAAGGCCGCACCACCACCCGCGAGTACGATGGGCAGAACCACCTTGTCGCCATCGCCAACGCCCTCGGCCAGCGCACCACCTTCCAGTACGACGCCCGGCACAACCTGCGCTTCGTGACTGACGCGCGCAACGCGATCACCGAGCACCGTTACGACGACCAGAACCACCTCCGTTTCACCATCGACGCCCGCGGCAAGACCACGGAGTTCCGCTACGACGCCGAGCATCACCTGGTGAAGACCATCGACGCGCTCCTGCGCGAGACGACGATCGAGTACCACATCACCGGCGCGGCCGATGGCCTGCCGTGGAAGACCCGCGCGCCCAACGGCGACACCACCACCACGACCTACGACGCCCACGGCCTGCCCGACACCATCACCCGGCCCGACGGCTCCGTGGTCGACCTGACCTACAACGCCCGCGGCGATCTGCTCGCCTCGAGCACCACCGCGACCGGCGACGCCAACACCCACGCGGCCGCGTTCACGTACGACAAGAACCGCCGGCTGCTCACCAGCGCCGACGGCCTCGGC
>JAEXPG010000343.1 GCA_023447015.1 Verrucomicrobiota bacterium | reverse complement strand
CTTCCAATCGCGCATCGCCCACCTTCATTCCGCCCAGATCCAGCCAACCACATGTCACGCCCCCGTTTCCTTCCGATCGCCCTGTTGTTCGCCATCGCGGTCTCCGCCCCGGCAGCCGAGGCAGCGTTGAGAATCGTGGTCCTCAAGAGCGAGCGCCGTCTCGAACTCCAGCAGGACGGCAAGACCGTGAAGACCTACCGCGTCGGGCTCGGCAACACCCCGACCGGCAGCAAGCTCCGCCAGGGCGACGGACGCACGCCCGAGGGATCGTTCTACGTCTGCGTGAAGAACCCCAAGAGCAAGTTCCACCTCTCGCTCGGCCTCAGCTACCCCACCCCCGCCGACGCCGCCCGCGGGCTGAAAGATAAGCTCATCACCCAGGCCCAGCACGACGCGATCATCGCTGCGCACCGGAAGCACACGACTCCGCCCTGGAACACCGCGCTCGGTGGCGAGGTGTTCATCCATGGCTGCGGCTCGGGTTCCGACTGGACGCTCGGCTGCATCGCCCTCGATGACACCGACATGACCGAGCTCTTCGCCAAGGTCCCCGCCGGAACGCCGGTGGAGATACAGCCGTAACGACACTGCTCCGTCCGTACCCTGTTTTCGAACTCACCACCCAGCGCGAATCGCTCCGATGGTGGGGCGGGCTTCACGCCCGCCATTCCGGGTTCAGCCCACCTGGCGGGCATGAAGTCCCCATCCCACCCACCATCGACCACTCACAGCGGTTCGACGTCCACGGCGACCTTCACGGTGTGGCTGCCGCCACCGGTGAGGATCCCCATCACCGGGCTCACGTCGCTGAAGTCCCGCCCGTAAGCGACCGTGATGTGTTCGTCGCTCGGCAAGCAGTTGTTGGTCGGGTCGAAATCGACCCAGCCGAAGCCCGGGCTGTGCACGGAGAACCACGCATGCGTCGCATCGGCACCGACCAGCCGCGGCTTGCCGGGCGGCGGCAATGTGCGCAGGTAGCCGCTCACATAGCTCGCCGGCAGACCGAGCGAGCGCAGGCACGCGATCGCGATGTGCGCGAAATCCTGGCACACCCCGCGCCGTTTCTCCCACACCTCCGCGAGCGGCGTGGCGATCGTCGTCGCCACCGGATCGTAGGCGAAGTCGGCGAAGATGCGGCGGTTCAGGTCGAGCACCCCGGCCAGCAGCGGACGCCCGGCGGGGAAACTCTCGCGGGCATACTCGGCGAACTCCGGCTGCGGTTGCACGAGCGGCGAGCCGAAGACGAACTGGTAGGCCTTGATCGCCTCCGGCGCCACCGGATCGCGGTAGCGGCGGGCCACCTGTTCCCACGGCTCGGTCTGGTCGGCCGGCGGCACCACGCGTTTGCCCACGCTCACGACGCTGGTCGCCGTCACCTCCATGCGGGCGTGGAGCTGCTGGATCGCGAAGAAGCAGACGCGATTGCCGAAGAAGTCCGGCCGCTGCACCTGCACCGCCGGTTCCGGGGTGATCGCGATGCGCCAATCCGTGCGCGACTGCGCCGCGGTGCCGCGCGGCTCGATGCGCGCGGCGTGGTGCGAGACCGCCACCGGCTCCGCATACTCGTAGGTCGTGCGATGGGTGACGCGGTAGTTCATGGTCCGCCCTCCTTGGCCGGCACCATCTCGCCGCCGGTGCGCGAGATCGACGAGTGCGCGAAGTAGCTCACGGCGATCGCATCGGAGAGATGCGGCATCGCGGCGCCGATGTGGCGGATCACCTCGGCGATGCCGGTCAGCGGCGCAAGCACGCCGCGCCCGAGCTCGCGGGGATCGGCCAACCGCAGCCGCGCCATGCAGTCGATGAGCACGCGTTGGCCGGCGCTCGGCAAAGCCGCGAGGTTCTCCCGCGGGAGCCGGTCGAAGTGTTTCACGAGCTGGTTGAGTTGGAAGAGGAGCGAACGTGGGTTCGTGTCGTCGAGCAGCACGAGGTCGCACACGGCCGCGAGCTGCGGGAGCACCGTGTAGCGCGAGCGGTAGGTGATCGAGCAGTCGCAGACTTCCAATACGGCCTCAAGCAGCCCGAGGTTCTCCGGGTCCGGCGCGCCGAGCACGCAGTCGAGGAACGTGCAGATCTGGATCGAGCGCTCGATGCGGCGGCCCATGTCGAGGAAGCGCCAGCCCTGCGCCCGCGTCATGTTGTCGTTGGTCAGGCCGTGGAAGGAGGCGATGTCGATCAGCGTCTGGTTGAGCACCGCGGTGGCGTCGGCCGCGAGGGGCGTGGCCGCGCCGGGCGGCGGCACGAGGCGGTCGTCGAGCTGGTTGAGCACCCGCCAGAGATCGAGCGAGGTGCGGTCGCGCACGAGGATCGCGATGCGCCGCAGCTGTTCCGCGGTCTGGCGGAGGCTGCCGGGGCGCGCGGGGTCGAAGACCGTGGCCAGCAACTCGGCCTCGAGCTCCTCGGGCGCGTGTCGCAGTTTCTGCCGCCGCTCCGCCGCGAGCTGCCCGTGCGCCTCGAGCGTGTGCAGCAGCGGCGCGAGCACCGGCCAGGCGCCGCCGGTGTTCTCGACGTTGAAACGCACGAGCGCGCTGCGCAGCACGCGGGCGGTAGCGTCGCCGCGCTCCGCGTACCGGCCGAGCCAGAAGAAGTTGTCGGCAAGCCGGCTCGGCAGGTTGTTGCCCACCCGGCGCAGCTCGACCGGCTCGGTCGATTGCCCCAGCAGCGTGACCTCCGAAACCGGCGCCTCGGCCCGCACCCACACGTCCTTGCTCGCCCCGCCGCGCTGGAGCGACGCGAAGCGGCCGGCCGGATCGGGCGAGATCCGCCCCAGGCCGCCGGGCATCACGCGGTAGGAGTCGCCGCTGGCGACGAGATAGACCCGCAGACTCACCGGCGCGGCGCCAAGGCCATCGGCCTGCCAGACCGGAGCCGACGAGAGCGGAACCCGTTCCTGCGCCACGTAGGCGTCGGGCTGCCAGCGAAGCCGCCGCAGCCAACCCTCCTTGTCAGTCGGCAAAGCACCCGGCGGAGCCCGGAAAGCGGGGCGCAGCACCAAGTCGTCGTAATGCGCCTCGACATAGCCCTCCGCCGAGTCCTGCCCGCACCACCACGTGGCGACCGAGGGCAGGCGGAGCTCCTCTCCGAGCACCTGCCGGCACAGCCCGGGGAGAAAGGCCATGAACGCCGGGCTCTGCAGCAGGCCGCTGCCGAGGGAGTTCGCCACCGCGACGTGGCCGCGCCGCACCGCCTCGACCAACCCGGGCACGCCGAGCATCGAGTCGTTGCGCAGCTCGAGCGGATCGCAGAAGTCGTCATCGACCCGCCGCAGGATCACGTCGACGGGTTCCAACCCGCTCAGCGTCTTCAGGAACACGCGGTCGTCACGCACCGTGAGGTCCTGGCCCTCGACCAGCGTGTAGCCGAGGTAGCGCGCGAGGTAGGCCTGCTCGAAATAGGTCTCGTTGTACGGGCCGGGCGTGAGCACCACGACCCGTGGCTCGCCCGCGGTGCGCGGAGCCAAGCCCGCGAGCGCGGCGCGGGTGTCGCGGAAAAACCCCGCCAGCCGATGCACCTGCAGCGTGCGGAACGCCTCCGGCAACACGCGCGAGGTGATGATGCGGTTCGCCAGCGCGTAGCCCGCTCCGGTCGGAATCTGCGTGCGATCGGCGACCACCCACCAACGGCCGTCGGGCGAGCGCGACAAGTCGGCCGCGTAGAACTGCAGTAGGCGCCGGCCGGCAGGCTTTACGTTGTGGAGCGGGCGCAGGAACTCGGGCTGGGCGAACACCAGCGCCGGCGGCAACTGTCCCGAACGGATCAGGCGCTGCTCGCCGTAGCAGTCGGCGAGAACGCGCTCGATGAGCACCGCGCGCTGCACGAGCGCCGTCTCCAGCGTGCGCCACTCGCCGGCCGAGAGGACGAACGGGATTGGGTCGAGCTTCCACGGCCGGTCGAGCCCATCGGGCTCGCCGTAGACATTGTACGTGATGCCCTGGTCCCGGATGAAGCGCCGGCTGGTCTCCCAGCGTCGCTGCAACTCGGCGACGCTCTGCCCGGCGAGGTCGTCGACCAGCGGCGCCCACGATTCGCGGATCACACCGTCCGCGGCCCGCAACTCGTCGTACGCCGTCGCAAGCGGCCGGTAGCCCGCGAGCAGCCGCGCCCGCGCAGCGGTCGGCGCGGCGGCGGCGGTCGTTTCTTCGGACGAGGCGGGTTTCATGCGGAGGGCTGGAGACAATGGGGCCTCACGCTTTCCGCAAATCCAACGTGCAGGGGAACTCCGGGTCGACCACCGCCGGCGCCGGGCGCAGGCCCGCGGGCGTGTGGCCGTGGCGGAAGAAGCGCGCCAGACGCCGGCTCTCGGCCTCGTAGGCGTTCACCGGGAAGGTCACATAGTTCCGCCCACCCGGATGCGCCACGTGGTAGGTGCAGCCGCCAATCGCGCGATCGCTCCACGTGTCGACCACGTCGAAGACCAGCGGCGTGTGCACACCGATCGTCGGATGCAGACACGACGGCGGCTGCCAGGCGCGGTAGCGCACGCCGGCGACGAACTCGCCGTGGGTGCCGGTCGGCTGCAGGGGCACCGCGCGGCCGTTGCAGGTGACGACGTGGCGGCCGTCGGTGAGTCCGTTGACCTTCACCTGCAGGCGCTCGACCGAGGAGTCGACGTAGCGCACCGTGCCGCCCGCACCAGGCTCCTCACCGAGGACATGCCACGGTTCCAGCGCCTGACGCAGCTCGAGCTTGATGTCGCGCACGGCGAAGTCGCCGATGGTCGGGAACCGGAACTCCTGGTGCGGCGCGAACCAGTCCGGCGCAAAGTCGTACCCGTGCCGCGCGAGATCGGCGCAGACGTCCTCCATGTCGCGGCCGACGAAGTGAGGCAGCATCCACTTGTCGTGGAGCTGCGTACCCCAGCGCACGAGCGGCTTGGCGTACGGCTCGTGCCAGAACCGTGCGACGAGAGTGCGCAACAGGAGCTGGTGAACGAGGCTCATGCGCTCGTGCGGCGGCATCTCGAAGGCGCGCAGCTCGAGCAGGCCGAGCCGGCCGGAGGCGCTGTCGGGCGCGTAGAGCTTGTCGATGCAGAACTCGGACCGGTGGGTGTTGCCCGTCGAATCCACCAACAGGTGACGCAGCACGCGGTCCACCAGCCAGGGCGGGCAGTTGCCGTTCGGCGGGATCTGGGCGAACGCGACCTCGAGCTCGCGCACGGCGTCGAGCCGCGCCTCGTCGATGCGCGGGCTCTGGCTGGTGGGGCCGATGAAGAGGCCGCTGAAGAGAAACGACAGCGCCGGGTGATGCTGCCAGTAGGTCACGAGGCTGCGCAGCACGTCGGGCCGACGCAGCAACGGGCTGTCGGCCGGCGTGGCGCCGCCGAGGATGAGGTGGTTGCCGCCGCCAGTGCCGGTGTGGCGCCCGTCGAGCATGAACTTCTCCGTGCCGAGGCGCGACTGGCGGGCGTCCTCGTAGAGGCCGGTGGTGCGCTCGACCAGCTCGGGCCAGGTCTGCGCGGGATGGATGTTCACCTCGATCACCCCGGGGTCGGGCGTGACCTTGATAACGTTGAGTCGCGGATCGTGCGGCGGCGGATAGCCCTCGAGCGTGACCGGCGTCCCGAGCGCGGCAGCGGTGGACTCCACGGCGGTGACCACCGCGAGATAGTCCTCCAGCGCCGCGGTGGGCGGCAGAAACACGTGCAGCCGACCGGCGCGCACCTCGATGCAGAGCGCGGTGCGCACGATCCACGCCGCGGATTCCTGCAACAGCGGCGCACGCGAGGGCGGCTCCGCCGCCAAGATCGGGCGCATCGTCGTACCAACCGAACTGGCACCGGCCGCACCGGCGAAGAAGTGCTGACGACTCGGCAACGGCTGACGCGGCGCGTGCGGGTCGAGTTCGTTGACGTATGGGTAGTCGCTCTTCGCAGTCCACGGCTGCGAGTCGAGCGGCAGACGGAAGCCGACCGGCGAGTCGCCGGGAATCAGGTACAGTCGCTCACTGCGCAGGAACCACGGCCCACTTGTCCACACCGGGCCTTCGGGCGTCCACCGGCGCTGGAGCGGCAGAACGTGACCGACCACGGCGTCGAGCCCCTGCTCGAAGACCTGCGCGAGGCGGGCTCGCTCCTCGGGGTTCTCGAGACGCGAGTCGAACGGGTCGACGTTGCTCGGCAGGCGGCGCTCCTTCCAGAGGTAGTAAAACGCATCCTCGTAGGCCGGCATGATCCAGCGGTCGTTGACGCCGAGGCGGCCGGCGAGAGAGCGGATGAAGATATCGGCGAGCTCGGCGGTGTGTCCGTAGGAAGTCTGCTCGTCGGCGATGAGATGCAGATCCTCCCAGACCGGCTGGCCGTCCTTGCGCCAGTAGGCGGCGAAGGCCCAGCGCGGGAGCGATTCGCCGGGATACCACTTGCCCTGGCCGTAATGGAGAAACGCACCCGGCGCGAACCGCTCGCGCAGCCGGCGGATGAGCGCATCGGCCCGAGCGCGCTTGGTCGGGCCAAGCGCGGCGTTGTTCCACTCGGCGCCGTCGTAGTCGTCGATCGAGACGAAGGTCGGCTCACCGCCCATCGTGAGTCGCACGTCGCCGGCGAGCAGGTCGGCGTCGACCTGCCGGCCGAGCGCGTCGATCGCGCGCCATTGCTCCTCGGAATACGGCTTGGTGACGCGCGGCGACTCGTGCACGCGCGTGACCTTCATCGCGAAGTCGAACTTCACTTCGCACTCGTCGAGGCCGCCGTCGATCGGCGCGGCCGACTGCGGATCGGGCGTGGCGGCGAGCGGGATATGGCCCTCGCCGGCAAGCAGGCCGGAGGTCGGATCGAAGCCGATCCAGCCGGCGCCGGGCAGGTACACCTCGCACCACGCGTGGAGGTCGGTGAAGTCCTTGTCGGTGCCCGAGGGACCGTCGAGCGACTTCTGGTCGGCGACGAGCTGGATCAGATACCCGGAGACGAAACGCGCGGCGAAGCCGAGGTGGCGGAGAAGCTGGACGAGCAGCCACGCGGAATCGCGGCAGGAGCCGGAACGTTTCGTGAGCGTTTCCTCGGGCGACTGCACGCCCGGCTCGAGGCGGATGAGATACTTGATGTCGCGCCAGAGCCGCTGGTTAAGATCGACCAGGAAGTCGATCGTACGGCGCGGCGCACGAGGAATGGCGGCAAGGTAGGCGGCGAAACGCGGCGCGGCCGCGCCACAGAGCCGGAACGGCGCGAGATCATGCTCGAGCGCCGGATCGTAGGCGAAGGGGAAGTTCTCCGCGGCCGGCTCGAGGAAGAAGTCGAAGGGGTTGAACACCGCCATCTCCGCCACGAGATCGACCTCGACCGCCAGCTCGGTCGTCTTCTCCGGGAAGACGAGGCGCGCGAGGTAGTTGGACTGCGGATCCTGCTGCCAGTTGAGGAAATGTTTCTCGGGCGCGACGCGCAGCGAGTAGCCGAGG
>JAEXPG010000264.1 GCA_023447015.1 Verrucomicrobiota bacterium | reverse complement strand
CCCCCACAGCCGCTGCCGCCGCCTGAATCCACTAAGCGCCGGCCGGCCTTCGCTCGCACCCCCGATCGCAACGCTCACCGAGTCAGCCTGCGCCGAGCCGCCTTCCGGATCCCCCCGAAAGGCCATGCGCCAAGAGATGGTCTCGTGGCCCGTGCCTCCAGCTAGGGACGGCTCACAAAGCCGTCCCTACCTCGGACCGCTGATCCGCCTCACTTCCGGATCGCGTAGGCGGCGTTCTTGGCGAGCTCTTCCTGCGTCTTCGCGAAGGCCGCGTTGACCTCGTCGTCGGTGAGCGTCCGGTCGTCGGCGCGGTACACGAGGGAGAACGCGATGCTCTTCTTCCCCTCGGGCAGGCCCTTGCCCTGGTAGACGTCGAAAAGGCGCACATTCTCCAGCGCGAGTTTGCCGCCGGTGGCGGCGCGGGCCGCCTTGGCGACGTCGCGGCGCACGGTCTCGGCAGCGGCGGTCTGGTCGACCACGAGCGCGATGTCGCGCAGCGCGGGCGGGAACAGACTGAAGCTCTTGAACTTCGCGCGCGGCCGGGCGACGGCGACATTCTCGGGAAGCACGTACACGATGCCGGCGACGACACCGCCGGTGATCCCGAGCTTGCGCAGCATCTCCAGATTCAGGAGACCGCAGCGGGCCTCGCATCCGTCGGTGAGTTTGCCGAACGAGGCGGAGTGACCGGGCTGCCACCCGGCGCTGGTGGCCGCCACCGGCTCGACGCGAAGGGACTCGAGCGCGACGCCGGCATTGCTGGCGACGATCGCAAGGTGGCGCTTGGCCGTGTAGAAGTCGGCGGAGGCACGGGCGAGCCACTGCGCCTCGTCCGACCCGGTGGCGATCACGAAGCCGACGGAGAGGCACTCGTAGATCTTTCCGTCCTGCTCGCGGAACGTGCGACCAACCTCGAAGAGCTTCGTGGCGCCGGTGCGGCGATCCTGGTTGAGCTGGAGGTTCTCCAGCAGGCCGTTGATGAGCGAGGCGCGCAGATGCGAGTACTCCTCGGTGAACGGATTCGCGAGGCCGAGCGTCTTCGCCGCGGTCTCCGACACCCACGCCGCGGTCTCCGGGCCGGAACGCTGCGAGTAGTTGCAGCACTCGTGGAAATGCTGTCCGACCAGATACGTGCTGGCTGCCCGGTTGAATTCGGTGATCGGGTCGTCGCCTTCGGGCAACGCCACCGCGACGACCGGCGCCGCCGGGATCTTGTCGCAGCCATGGAGGCGCACGACCTCCTCGACCAGATCGACGCCGCGGTCGAGATCGCCGCGCCAGCTGGGAACCCTCACGGTCCACGCGGAGCCGGTCAGGCGCGTCGTGTCGGGGCGCTCCTCGATCTCGAGTTCGATCGCCTCGAGCAGCTCGCGCATCACGGAGTCGGGGATGTCGTAGCCGGCCCGCGCGCGGATGAAGTCCGGGGTGACCTCGATGGCGGGCTCGGTCGCGGGCGCGCTGCCCACGTTGAAGAGCGGGCCGACGACCTTGCCGCCGGCGGTCTCGAGGATGAGGTCGATCGCGCGCCGGGCCGCGGTCAACAGACCGCGCGGATCCACGCCGCGCTCGAAACGGTACGAGCTGTCCGAGGAGAGCCCGAGCTTCTTCGAGGTCCAGCGGATGCCGGTCGGCTTGAAGAACGCGGACTCGAGCACGAGATCGGTCGTGGTGGTGTCGACCTCGGCGCTGGCGCCGCCCATGATGCCGGCGACCACCAGCGGCTTCTCGGCGTCGGCGATGACGAGCATGCGGCCGTTGAGCACGCGCTCCTTGTTGTCGAGGGTGACGAGCTTCTCGCCGTCGCCCGCGCGGCGGATGATCAGGCGGTGGCCGGCGATCTTCTTCGCGTCGAAGGCGTGCAGCGGCTGGCCGGTCTCGAGCAGGACAAAGTTGGTGACGTCGACGACGTTGTTGATCGGGCGGAGGCCCACGGCCTGCAACGCCTCCTGAAGCCACGCCGGGCTCGGCCCGATCTTCACGCCGGCGATCACGTGCGCGGTGTAGTGCGGGCAATCCTCCTCGGCCGCGACGGCGACCGACTCGAGCAGCTGCGGCACGGCGGGGGAACCAGCGGCGGGTTCCCCGGTCCGGATCTCCGGATACTGCAGCGGCAGGCGGAACCAGGCGGCGAGTTCGCGCGCGAGGCCGAGGTGCGAGAGGCAGTCGGGGCGGTTGGGCGTGATCTCGAGGTCGAACACCACGTCGCCGGCGCCGAGCGCCTCGTGGATCGGCGTGCCGAGCACCGGGCTGTTCGGGAGGACGAGCAGGCCGCCGGCATCCTCGCCGAGGCCGAGCTCGCGGGCCGAGCACATCATTCCGTTGGATTCGACGCCGCGGATCTTGGAGACCTTGATCTTGAAATCGCCCGGCATCACGGCGCCAGGGAGCGCGACCGGCACACGGTGGCCGGCGTCGCAGTTGGGCGCGCCGCAGACGATCTGGATCGGCGTCGCCTCGGGCGCGACGCGCACGGTGCAGACGGAGAGCTTGTCGGCGCCGGGATGCTTGTCGCGCGTGACGATCTCGCCGACGACGACGTTGGCGATTGGCGAGAGGCCGGTGCGGTGGATGCCCTCGACCTCGAATCCGATCATCGTGAGGGCGTTGGAGATCTCCTCGACCGGGCGGTCGAGGGCGACATAGCGGCGGAGCCAGTTGAGCGAGAGTTTCATGGGAACAGCGCGGTGTTGTGTTCTGGTTTCTTGGTCCGTGGCGCTCAGGCGAACTGGCGGAGGAAACGGGCGTCGTTCTGGTAGAAGTAGCGGATGTCGTCGACGCCGTAGAGCATCATCGCGATGCGCTCGATGCCC
>JAEXPG010000233.1 GCA_023447015.1 Verrucomicrobiota bacterium | reverse complement strand
CGGGGCGGCGTCGCGCCAGGCCTTGAGGGCGATGCCGTCGGTGCCGGTCACGATCGAGCTGTCGCGCACCCACACCTCCCGGCAGCCGTTGATCACGATGCCGTCGCTGTCCGGCGCGCGCAGGTCGTTCTCGATGCGCACGCAGTGGATCCAGGCGCGCTCGCAGCGTTGCAGGTGCAGCGTCCAGCCCGGCGAGTTGCGCATGAAGATTTCGGAAATGCGCACGTCCTTGCAGTCGACGAACTCGATGAGCGGGGTGACAAGGCGGCGCTTCACCTTGATCGGCGCGCGGGGGTTGGAGGCGTCCTCCCAGAACTCGGTGGCGCTGCCGTCGATCACGCCGGGACCGCGGATCTCGATGTTCTCGCAGCCGCGGGCGACGATGAGGTGGTAGGGATGACGGTCGCCATGGGACTCGGCGATGGGCCGGTATTCCTCGAGGTCGGGCGAGGCGAGGAGCACGGCACCGTTGGTCAGCTCGAGGGTGACGTTGGAGCGCATCTCGAGGGTGCCGCAGCGGAAGACGCCGCGCGGGAAGACCACGGTGCCGCCGCCGACGGTCGCCGCCATGTTGATGGCCTTCTGGACGGTGCCCGTCGCCTGGGCCCAACCGTTGTTCACGTCGCCAAACTCGGTCACGATGAAGCGGGTATTCATGGCGATTGGCGAGCTAAGCGGCCGCTCCGCCGCTGGCGAGGCTGAACACCGGGTGAAATTCCACCGGCCGCGGCCCGCCGCGAAAAATGCCCTCGCCACCCCGCCGCCGCCCGCTACCCACGAAACCGTGGGCTTCTTCGCTTCGCTCTTCGGCCAGAAAACCTCCCCCGCATCCCGCGCCGCGGCCTCGTCCGCGCCGCACCCCGTCGCACCGCCGACCCCCGCTCCGGCCGGCGCCGGACCGCTGCCCGGCCAGGAGGGCGCCGTGGTGCAGCCCCTCGCCCCGGCCCACGACCTCGACGTCCCCGAGATGCTCGCCACGGCCCGCGAGCACCTCGACAAGAAGGACCTCCCGGCCGCGCTCCAGCTCTACGAGCGGATCGCCAACGCCGACACCGATCTCACCGCCCCCTTCACGACCATCTCGGGCGACCTCGGCGCGACGGGCAACATCGACGCCCTGATCGAGTTCTTCGCCCCGCGCTACGACCCCGCCGCCCACGGGCTCCCCCCGGGGATCAACCTCCTCCAGGCCTACCTGCACAAACGCGACGCCACCGCCGCGCAGGAGCTGCTCGACCTCCTCGCCCCCCTCGTCACCACCTATTCGATGCGCGACCGGATGGACGGGTTCCGCTGCGCCATCGCGGAGATCCGCGCCGCCACCCCGGCCGAGCCGCCGGTCGCCCCGCCCCCGGAGGCGGACGTCCAGCTCATCAGCATCTCCAAGCCGATCTGGAGCTACGCCCTGCCCGAGGGGGAGTCCCTCCTCCCGACCAAGAATCCCCACTCCCGCCGCCTCGGCATCCTGCCCTTCGCCCTGCTCGGCGACGGCGTCCCCGCCAAGTCGTTCGCCCCGCCCGACCACCCGCTCGCCGCCCTCGTGCGCGGCCTGCCGCTCGTGCTGGCCGAAGTCTGCTGGTTCGCGGCCAACTATCGCCCGATCGCCACCACCGGCCTCGCACCCGACAAGAACCTGCTCCTCTCCCCGCTGCCCTTCCGCGGCGAACAGATCCGCCAGCTTTTCCCGAAGGAGAAGGAGCCGCTCGACTACGGGATCGCCGGCACGATCCACGCCGCGCCCGGAGGCGTGATCGCCTCGCTGGAGTTCACCATCTGGGATGTGCGCAAGACGAAGCTGATGAAGTCCCTCCGCTTCGAAGGACCCGACGCCCTCGCCCGCGGCTGGCCGCAGCTGCTCGGCTTCATCGAGGCCAACAAGGCGAGCACCGGCGCCGTCCCCTACACCCTGCCGGCCGACCCCGCGGCCCATGCCGCCGCGCTCGACCACGTGCTGCATTTCTTCCTCGTTGAGAAGAGCGTGCTCGCCGCCGGCAAACTCGCGCCGCACACCACGCGCCTCGCCGCCTTGGCCGACTATGCCGACACGTACCACGAGGCCGCCGCGCCCCGCCTCGCGCTCTTCGCCGCTCTGCACCACTGTCAGGCGCTCGGCTTGGAAGTCCCGCCCGCCGTCGCCGCCATCGCTCAGCGCCTCTCCGGCGCCTGAATCGGACCGGGCGGGGACGATCACTGCCAGTCAGCGGTAGGAGCGGAACTGTTCGGCCGCCCGGGCTTCGCCCCGGCGTTCCGGATCCCGTCCCTCGTCTGCTCGCCACTGGGCGGGTTGATCCCCCCAGGGTCTTTGGCGCCCATCCCGAAGCACCAGGGCGGCGGCGCCGAGCGATGGTTTCCCAACCTACTCACTGCCAACGTCGGCCGTCCACGACTCCGGGCTCAAGCCCGCCGTCGCTCGGCCGATGTGTCAACGACCGCCGCCTTCTTCTCGGGCGCGGACCCACGGTGACTTTGATTCCTGCCCCTCGCTTGATCCCCAATCTCACGCGCGGACGCTGGGCGCCAGTAGTGGCGACCGGCGCGCTGTGTGTGGGTGCGTGGTTGGCGGCTCCCCCGCTGATCGATCTTGCGTCGCGGGAGGACCCTGCCGCCCCCCATTCCAGCGTCCTGGCCGCCCTCGACGACGCCCTCGGCGCCCTTCAGCAGGAAACACGTAGCACCGGCCCCGGCTCCCCTGATGCGGCCGCCGCCTCGGCCAAAGCCGACCGCGCCCTCGCCGCCCTGCGGAGAACCGTCGAGACCTCGCCGCTCCCGGCCACGACGCGCAACAGTTATTCCACCGCCCTCGAGACAATCGGCACCGCGCGCCGCCACGAGGCCCCTTCCGCCATCGGACCGGGCCTCACCCGCGACGAGCACCCCTCATCACCCACCGCCGCCGGAACCGCGGTTGCACTGCTCCAGCGTCTTCAGTCCGCCCAGTTGCAGGACCTCGCCGCCGCCACCGCCCGGCAGGCCTCCGCCGACAATGCCGCCGCCACCCGCCTCATTCTCGGCTTCTCGCTGATCGCCGGCGCACTCGCCCTCCTCGCCTCCGGGTTCGTGCTTCGCCACGCAACCCCGCCCGCCCCGG
>JAEXPG010000317.1 GCA_023447015.1 Verrucomicrobiota bacterium | reverse complement strand
GCGTCGACTATCCCTCCGACGCCGACCTCGCCTTCACCTACGACCAGCAAGGCCGCCGGCTCACGATGACCGACGGCTCCGGCACCACCGACTGGACCTACGACGCCCTCGGCCAGACCACCTCCGAAACCCAGTCGCGCGCCCGCCGCCAGCTCGCCTTCGGTTACGATGGCGAAGGCCGCCGCACTGCGCTGTCCGTCTCCGCGCTCGATGCCGACGGCAACACGCTCGGCGCCGCGTGGACGACCACCTACGGCTTCGACAACGCCGGCCGGTTGGCGTCCGTGCGCGACGACCGGCTCACCTCCGGCCAACCCTACCGTTACGGCTACGCGCCGACCTCGCATTGGGTCGCGCGGGTCGAGCTCCCCGGCGGCCAGTTCACCACCCGCACCCCCGATCTGCAGGGCCGGCTGCTCGCCACCGCGACCATGCGCGCCGACGCCACGACCGTCGACTCCTTCGCCTACACCTACGACCGCGCCGGCCACCGCCAGACCGAGACCACCGCCACCAAGAGCCGCGCCTTCGCCTACGATGCGCACGGCCAACTCACCGCCGCAGTCACCACCGGCACCGACACCGCCCCCGAGCTCACCCTCGACTACACCTACGACCCCATCGGCAACCGGCTTCAGGTAGGGCGAACCGTCCCCGGTGAGTCGCCGCAGACCGCCGATTACGCGATCAACGCCGTCAACCAGTACACCGCCATCGCCGGTGCCGCGACCGCCGCCCCCACCTACGATCCCAACGGCAACGCCACCACGCTCGACGGCCAGTTCCTCACCTGGGACGAAGAGAACCGCCTCACCTCCGCCACCGATGGCTACCGCACGACCACCTACCGCTACGACGGCCTCGGCCGCCGCGTGGAGAAGGCCGAGTACGAGGCCGGCGTCCTCAAGACGACCAGCCGTTACGTCTACGACGGGTGGCGGGTCGTCGAGGAGTTGGCCGCCGCCGGCACCTCGTCGAGCTTCGCGCTGGTCCGCAGCTACACCCGCGGACTCGATCTCTCCGGCAGCCTCGAAGGCGCCGGCGGCATCGGCGGCCTGCTCGCCATCACCCTCCAGCCGTCCGTCACCGGCGAATTCGCCGCGATCAGCGCCTCCTATGTCTACGACGGCAACGGCAACGTCGGCGGCCTGCTCGGCGACCAAGGCGCATCGCTTGCCACCTACCGCTACGATCCCTTCGGCCAGCGCCTCCACGCCACCGGCCCGTGGGCCGACCTCAACCCCTACCAGTTCAGCTCCAAGGAGCGCGACGCCACCACCGGCCTCTACTACTTCGGCCACCGCTACTACTCCCCCTCCACCGGCCGCTGGCTCAACCGCGACCCCGTCGAGGAACGCGGCGGCCTGAACCTCTACGGCTTCGTCGGCAACAACCCGCTCAACGAGTGCGACCCGCTGGGCCTGGAGGAGATGAGCCTGATGGAGAAGATGTGGGTGGCGGCGAAGATCGTGTTCACCGCCCCTGCGCGTCTGGCCGACGCGGCCTTCGGCCTGCTCGACGACTGCCAGAAAGCGACCATGCGGCGCATGCTCGACTTCGGGCAGGCCGTGCTCGACGGCCTCGGGCTCATCCCCGGGATCGGCGAGATCTTCGACGGCATCAACGCCGTGGTGTCTCTCGCCCGCGGCAATTACGCCGCCGCCGCGATGTCGATCGCCGCGATGATCCCCTTCGCCGGCTGGGCCGCCACCGCCGCCAAGAACGCGCTCCACTACGGCGCCGAAGCCCTCAGAGCCGGCTGGGGCGTTGCCAAGGGCATCGCCCACGCCAGCTGGGTTGCCGCCAAGAGCGTCGCAAAAAGCATCGGCAAAGGCGTCACCGCCGCCGCCAAATTCACCGCGCAAAAGCTCTCGCAACTGCAGAAGGCCGCCGGCAAAGCTCTCAGCGGCGCCAAGAACGCCATCGCCCATGCCGCCCAATCCGTCCGCAACACCGCCTCCCGCTGGTTCGGCGGCACATCAAGGGCCGCGGAGAGGGGAGCGACTTTTGAAGGAAGTATCTATCGATCGCCTTATCCGGGCACCAGCCCGACGGTAATCGATAAGTACAACATCGAGGCCAATCACCGTTATTCTGCTCCAGGCGAAGGTGCGCTTTACTTCTCAACCAATCCCCGGACAGTCATCCAGGAGCTCGGAGGTAGCTTCACGGGAGGAAGGACGATGGACACCTTCAACGTCCGGATTCAGAATCTTTTGGATCTCTCGAATCCAGCGACTCGCTCGCGACTCGGTGTGTCATTGGAAGACATTGTCAGAACCACAGGAGCAGACAAATATCAGATCACTCACCAGCTTGGCCGGTATGCGCGAGCACAGGGGTACAACGGAATAATCGCTCCATCGGCCCGATCAGACGCCGGACTTAATCTGATTCTTTTCCAAGCACCTTAGCTATGAGCAGAAACTATCAAGGAGAGATCCTTTGGCTGCGCTGTTCCGATTGTGGCGAGGAGTTCCCTGTCTTCGTTTTTTCGGGCGACAGCGATCTTGCCACTGATGAGTGGCGGACATCTACCGACCGAAATCAAAGGGCTCTATACATCTATCACCGATTGGATCCATCACCGGGCGGCACTGCGGCTGAACTTACTCGCACCGAGCGGGCACAATCGTTTCCGGGTGAGAGTTTTCAGGAGTTCTTGCGCCGAACGGCATATGACACGGAGCGACTTTTCTTTAGATGTATTGCTTGTCGCTCCGAGAATGCGGAAGCGATCCAGAGAATCTCACAATCTGAACTCGCCACAAGAGGATACATGTGCCGTGGGTTTGATCCGGCGAGATAGGTGGCCGATCCGATCCCGCTTCGTTCCGTCCTCTGTCAAAGGCCGGACTGAAGGGGTCACGTCTGAATGGCGCTAAGTTAAGGCGCGTTCACTTGAGGGCGCGCGAAGGGGAAACGACCATCTGATGACGGTAAGCGTCGTTCCGGGTGCCCTCTTGACGGCACGGAGCGGAGCGGGCGGCAGCGGGTTTGCGCGGGAGTTACCGTAGCTACGGTAACTCCGATCTGGCTGTAGCCAGCGGTTGCCAGGCCGGATCGAAGGGGTCACGTCTTGGCCGGATGGTATGATCCGGGCAGATAGATGACAGATAATCCGGGCTGATGGGTTACACATAGGGCGCGATGCCCTGGAAAGAAGTAACCCATATGGAAGAGCTCATTCGATTCGTCGCGCTGGCGCGCGGCGGACAATTCACGATCACCGACCTG
>JAEXPG010000066.1 GCA_023447015.1 Verrucomicrobiota bacterium | reverse complement strand
GCCTGCCCGATGATGATGGGCCCTGCGCCGATGATGAGGATGGTTTCGAGGTCGGTGCGCTTCGGCATGGCAAAATTTCGCGGAGCGTGGAAAGCGCCGGAGGGGGGCGCAAGCGGGAAGTCGGCGGTGGAGCAACTGCCTCCGGGAAACCCGGGGCACGGGGTGTGTCCGGAGGGCTCCTAAACTGATGCCTGTTGGGCGGATGTGCCAGCTGGGGGCTGGCGGCTCAGCCGATCTTGGCCGCGTCGATTCCGAGAATCTTTGCGGCCTTGGCCTTGTCGCCCCGGCAGGCGCGGAGGATGCGATCGATGTACTGCTTCTCCTCCTCGGCGAGGAAATCGGCGAGGGTGGGCATGTCCTTGAGGTCCCGGAGGCGTTCGGGCAACTGGGCGGCGGTGATGGTCTTGGACTCGGCGCCCGAGACGATGACTGTGACCACCTGGCTGAGTTCGGAGATGTTTCCCGGCCAGCGGTAGGCCGAGAGCGCTGCCAGCGCGTCGGGAGCGAACTCGACCTGCTTGGTGTCGAACTTCGGATTCTGGACCGAGGTGGCGAAATTCTTCAGGAGCTGTGGGAGGTCCTCGATGCGTTCGCGCAGTGCTGGGAGCATGAGCGGCAGGGCGCCGATGCGGTAGAAGAGCTCGTCGTGGAACTTACCCTGGTCGATGAGCTTCTCCAGGTCCTCCGTACTGGAGCAGCAGAGGCGGAAGTTGGCGCCAGCGGCGCGCAGCACGCCCACCAGCCCCTTCTGGATCGCGAGAGGAAGGGCGTTGATCTGCTCCAAATAGAGTGTGCCACCCCTGGCCTGCTCGATCCAAGCTCCGCCCTGCCCTTGAGAGCCGAGCAACCCGTCGCGCAGATCATCCTCCGAGATCTGCGCGCAGTCGAAGCGCACCATGGGGCTGCCGGGCGGGCAGCCTTGGGCGTGGATCAACTCGGCGATCACCTTCTTGCCGGTGCCGGGTTCGCCGATGAGCAGGACCGGGGTCTTCGAGGTGATCAGCTTCTTGATCTGCGGGCCGATCTTCTTGATTTTCTTGCTTTCGCCGACGACGAAGGCCTCGAGTTGGTCGGCGGCGACGGCTTCGTCGCCGTGGGCCGAGGCGGGAGAGGTCCCCGGATTTTGCGCTTTTTTCGCCCGGGTGACCCCGAGCTTCTTGAACTCGACACCGCGTTTGAGCGCCGAGATGAGCTCATCGACCTTGAAGGGTTTCTGCAGGAAATCGAAGGCGCCGAGCTTCAGCGCATCGAGCGCGTAGGTGGTGCTTGCATAGGCGGTCATCACCACGACAACCGCCTGCGGATCGAGCTTCTTCAGTTCGCGCAGCAGGGTGATGCCGTCCATCGGCTTCATCTGTACATCGACAAGGACCAAGTCGAACTTCTCGGCCTTGTAGCGCTCCAGCGCCTTGGTCCCGTCAGTCGCGAATGCGGCCGTGAAGCCGATGGGCTGGATAACTGCTTCCAGCATCTCGTGGATGGAAGTCAGGTCGTCGACGATGAGGACCGAAGGCATGGAGGCGAGGAAACGGAAGGTGGCCGTGGAGCGCAAGCACAGGAGTCGGCATCACCCCTGCGCGCCCGTCGTGTCCGGATCAGTTGCCGCTGCCGATGACGTTGGCGAGATTGAAGATGGGTAGGAACATTGCCATGACGATGCTACCGACAAAAACGCCGAGGAAGCAGATCAGCAGCGGTTCGAGCAGGGAGGTGAGCGCTGCGACAGTCGCATCCACCTCGGTGTCGAAGAAGTCCGCCACTTTGCTCATCATGCCGTCCACATTGCCGGTGGACTCGCCGGCCTTCACCATGTGCTTCATCATGGGCGGAAAATAGGGGTTGATCGCCAGAATATCGGAGATCTGGCCGCCTTGGCTGATGTGTTTGGCGATCTCCGCGCAGGCTTTCTCGACCTGGACTCGCCCGCTGGCCGCGGCGACGATCTCAAGGGTCCGGAGGATCTGCACGCCGGACCGCATCAACGTCGCATAGGTGCGGCAGAAACGGGAGAGCGTGATCTTGTGGGAGAGTGGCCCGAAGATCGGGGCGCGAAGAACGAGATTGTCTTTGAATTCGCGGCCCTTGGGGGTGCGGATGAAGCTCTGCCAGACCTTCCACAAGATGAAGAGCACGAGGCCAATGTGAACGATGCTGATCTTTGTGAAGAAGCCCGTGATGCTACTGAAGTCCGGTTTCAGAAAGCTGCTGACGTCGATAAGCATCTGCGTCGGCGCCGGCAGGGCCGCGTCAAAGCCGGCAAACATCTCGGCAAAGACGGGAATCACGAACACCAGCAGTACATTCACGAGCACAACCGCCAAGCCGATCACTGCGATGGGGTAAGCCATCGCGGATTTCACTTTTTTCGTCAGTTTGACCGTTGCTTCGAAATACCCGGCAACCTTCTGCAGAATCTCGGCGAGATTACCCGACGCCTCACCGGCTTCGACCATCGAGATGAAGAGCGGATTGAATCCCTTGGGAAACTTCTTCACCGCGGCGGAGAACGAGCTGCCGGCCGAGATCTCCAGGCGAACTTCGCGGATGATCACCCGGAACACCGGGTTTTCCATCTGTTCCTGCAGAGCCTCCAAGGAGGAGACCAGCGGCAAACCAGCGGACAACAGCGCCGCCAGCTGGGCGGTGAAGATCGCCAATGGTTCGAGCGGAATTTTGTAGTTCTTCGCCTTCTTCTCGTAGGCCTTCTGCTTCGCAAGCGACTGCGAAGTAGTGAAACTCAGTTTCGGAGCCTTGTTGGCGGTGCGCGACGAGACGGAGGGGGCGGAAGAGGCCGAAGACAGAAATGCCATGGTCGGGGCGTGGGTTGTTTAAACGCCAAATAAGCCAGCAGCACTACTTACGCGCAATCTTCGATCCGTAAATTCCTTTTCAACAAACCCTTCTTCCCCGGGGAAAACCCCTACGGCTTGGGCGTTTCCCGCGCAATCGCCGCGAGATCCTCGATGAGCGCGAAGGCCGTGGCTTCGACGATTTCCTCGGTGCTGTAGTGGCGCGCTTTTTCTCCGGCTGCAGCACCAAACCCGACCAAATCCGACGAGGCCGCCTGTCCGAGCACGGTCCGGTCGCTCACGCGGATGGCGGTGGCTTGGATGTCGGGCACGGCGGTTGTCGCCCCGTCGGAGGCGAAGGCGACTTGTCGGCTGGAAACCAGCACTTCGATCACGATGTCGGCGGCTGGGCTCTCTCCAGCCGGCTGGGTTGGGCTTCCGGATCCGGCTGCAGCGTCGGTTCCGGTCGCACCTTCCGTGGCCTCAGCGCCATGATCGATGAGAAGTGCTCCGGCGAGACGCAGGGGACGGCCGAACAACCGCTCGATGTCGCGGCGGGTCTGCTGGTCGGCGAGCGTCGGGCTCTCCGCCGCCGCGCTGTCGCGGGAGGGATTGATTCGGAGGATGAAGCGCGGCTTTCCCATCTGCTCGCACGCCTTCCCGAACCGTGCCAACGCCGCCTGTCCGCGGGCGGAGGAGACCAACGGCTCGGGCGCCCCGAAGACGCGTTGCTCATAGCTGTACTGCGCGGCGGAAGTCGCGGCCTCGCCGGCGGCAGCCAACGGTCCGGCGCAAGGAAGCAGGATCGCCGTGGCGAGGATCGGGGCGGCGGTTGGATGGAGCATCAGTTTCATGGAAAAGGCGTGCCGGTTGACGCGGCCGCGTTGCGGCGGGTTTCCGCTCAACGGGACTGCCGGACGCGGATGGTGTAGGTGTGCGCCTTGTCGTTCATGGCGACAAACCGCACCGCCTTTGTCTCGTACGGGGAAAGGATGAGCGTCTCGAACGGCGTCTCGTCGCCGGTGGTCATGCCCTGCTCGCGCTTGAACACGCAGTTGATCTGCACCTCGATCCGCCGCCGCTCGCGGTTCTTCACGTTGGCGACCACCTCGAGTCGGCCGTCCGGCAGCACCTGTTCCTGCAGGGTTGTGCAGGTCACGGCCCGTTGGCTTGCGCGATCGAGCAGCACGAACTTCTCGGTGTTCTCGATGGTGTATTTCGTCGTGTCCTCCGGCAGGTAGGGGCCGGGGGTCTCGCAACCGGCCAGGAGGGTGAGCAGGCACAGGGCGCCTGCGAGGCGAAGTCGGGTGTTCATGATGTCGGGTCAGGGAGTGAGTTCGCTGAGGAGTAGGACCGTGTCGGCCGGCGTCGGTTTCACGGAAATCGTGAGCTGGCGGGTGGCCAGCGGCGCTTCGCGTCCGTCGGCGGCGCGGAATTCCACCGTGGCCGGATACTCGCCCGGGGGCAACTTCAGCGAGGCGAAGCCGATCCATTGCGGTAGGTTGTCCCAGCAGCGGGTGTCGGCCTCGGGCGTGGTTGCGGCGGAGGCGAGTTTGCTCAGCAGGCCGACGGCGGCGAGGCCCACGGTGAGCTCGTCGCTGCGGTGGCGGCGGGGCTGGTAGGCGCTCACCGCCGCGCCGACGAGAGCGGCGTCGCCGATCGTGTCGGTGGTTTCCTTGAAGTCGGCCTTGTTCTCGAGGATGTCGTCCATCATCCGGCCGCCGCGGGTGGTGGCCTGGAAGGAGACGTCATCCTGTGCGCCGAGGCGCAGCGTGCGGCCGGCGACCTGGAGGACGGCGGTGCGGGCGAGCGCCGAGCCAGGCTGGAAATACAGGCGCTCGCTGTATTCGCCGCCGGCGTATTTGCGCGGACCGCGGCCGAACTCGACGAAGACGAGCACGTTCGCCTCGGGATTGAGGGGCGGGAGCGATCCCCGGAAGTTCTGTTGCGCGCGCAGCAACGAGTCCGCCCAGTCCGTGTGCATCCGCGCGCTGGCGAGGGCATCGAGGAAGTCGGGGAGCACCCAGTCGCCCTTGTACGCCTCGGCCGAGGCGTCGCTGTCGAGCAGCTGGGCGGTGCGGTAGCAGGCGCGGGCGTTGTCCGGTTCGCCGTCCATCCAGTAGAGGATGGCGCGGTAGAAGTACACCATCACCCGCTCGTACGGCTCGCCGACGAAGAGCTTGCTGTTCTCACGATGGAATAGGCTGCGGGCCTTGGCGGCATCGGCGCGCGGCCCCATGATCCCACCCTGCGCGAGGATGGCGTTGTCGAGCTTGGCGCGGGCCTCGGTCCAGTCGCCGCGGCGCAACGCTTCCAGCGCGATCCGGCATTCCCAGAGGGGCCGGTCCTGCGGCGGCGCCGCCGCCAGCCGGGCGTTGCCGTCGACGATCGGGTCGCCGGTGGGCATGTAGGGCGGCTCTTCCGGCACGGTCGCGCAGCCGCCGAGGGCGAGCGCGAGCAGAAACAGGGCAGTCCGGATCGCGCCCCCGGGGGCGGGCGATCGGCGGGCTGCCGGAGAAGTGGTGGGAACTTCCGGCATCGGGAGAAGGGGCGGCGCGCGGCGTGATGACGCAACGCGGAGCCGCCCCGATCGGCTCAGCGGTAGGCGGCGTCCTCGAGCCCCTGTTTCTTGATCTCGGCGGCGTCCTCCCAGACGATCACGCTGGTGCGGGCGTCGATGAGCTGGAAGCTGTAGAGCACATAGTCGCTCTGGCCCTGCGAGGTGCGGGTGGAGATGCTTTCCAGCGAGCCGGTGAGGAAGAAGTCCGCGCCCTTGAATTCCACGACCCGCGGGTCGCTGCTGGCTGTGACCTGGCCGGCGGCCTTGAGGTCGCGTTCACGCTCGAGCGCGGCCATGCGGTCGCGGGCGAGGAACTGCACCTTGCCCATCGCCTGGGAGCTCAGGCGGGTGCGCAGGCGGGTGAGGAAGATGTCCTTGTTGATCGGGAAGCGCGTCTTGTTCTGCACCGGGTCGAGCACGATCACCGGCGGGTTCACCGCCTGCGCGATCTGCGGCACGGAGAGGATGCTGCGCGCCATCTTGTCGGAGACGGCCACCAAGTCCTGCGACTCGATGCCCGTGCCCTGCACGAAGCCTTTTTCGTCGGCGTTCATCTCCACGACCGGGCGGCCGGCCGGGTTCTGCACGCCATCGGACGCGCAACCAGCGAGCCACATCAGCGCGCCGGTCATGCTGCTCAGAGCCAGAATTCGGGAATGTTTCATGGTGAAAAGTCGGGACAAGCGTTCGGGTCTACACGCCGTGGGCGCCGGAGAACCAGCAAAACTTTGCGGCTTCCGCGTCGGCGGGGAGGCCTCGTTTGTACTCAGCGGCCGAACAGCGCATTGGCCTCGGCCATCCGCGAGGCGGGTTTGGCCGGCGGCGGCGCCACCGGTTCGGCGGACTCGGCTGGAGGCGATCCGGTGCCGGACTGGCTGGCCGGAATGGCGCAGGCCGCTCCGGTGTACGCCGAACCTTCGGGATAGACGTACTGGGGCGCCGTGGTGGCGGGCTCGGCTTCGGTGCGGCGCTGGGCCGAGTCGGCGATCGCGCCGAGCAGCAGGCCCGCGCCCGCGCCGATCAACGCCCCACGCCCGGTGTGCCCGCTCTGGTGGCCGATGATTGCGCCGGTGATGCCTCCCAGCAGCGCGCCGTTCGAGGCGTAGCTGTCGCTCTCGACGGGCACCCGCACACCCCAGCCGGGGCCGGAGTAGGACACCGCGTAATAGGGGTCGTACCAGCCGTTGTCCCAATACCAGTTGCTCGTGCCCCATCCGGCGGGTCGATAGTAGTAGCCGGCCGACCAACGGTAGTGTGGTTCGCCCCAGCGGTGGTGCCGGCGTCCGTCGTCATGCGAGCGGCCGCGTCCCCAGTCGTGCGCTGGCCGGTGCTCGTTGTGTCCCCGGCGATCATCGCCGCGTCGTGGTCCATCGGCGCAGGCGGCGGTGGCGAGCCCGAGGGCAAGAGTGGCGGCGAAGATGGTTCTCATGGCGAAAAGGCGGGTGCGGACGTTAACTTTGACGCCTGCGCCGGCAATTTGTTTCCCAGCCGGGCGCGGCTGCCCGGTGCTGGCGTTTCGCGCCGGCCCTGGCATAGTGCGCGCCACTCCGAGCCATGCGAAAACTCATCTATTCATTCCTGTCCCTCCTTGCCGCCTCGGCGCTATTCGCCGTCAACACCGGGGACTCCCTTTCGTCGGTCCTGGCCGAGAAAGGCGAGCCAACCAGCAGGTTGGAGCGCGGCAATATCACGACGCTCACCTATGGTGACACCGTGATCCGCCTCGAGCACGGTATCGTTGTTTCGCAGAAGAAACCCGGTGCCGACTACGCTGTGCGGGCGGACAAGCCGGCGCCCGCCCCCCGACCGCGCGGCGGCTCCCGCGGCGCGGACGGGACCTCCGGCGAATGGACGACCGATGTCCGGTCCGCCCTCGGCACGGCGAGCGGCTCCGGACGCAAGGTCTTCCTGTTCTTCACGGGTTCCGATTGGTGCGGCTGGTGCAAGCGGCTCGATGCCGAGGTCCTCGGCACCGATGAGTTCAAGCAGTACGCCAGCGGAAGTCTCGTGCTCGTGAAGCTCGATTTTCCGAACGCCGTCCCGCAGTCCGCCGAGCTGAAGGCCCAGAATGCCCAGCTGGCGCAGCAGTACGGCATCCGTGGCTATCCCACCATCGTCGTCCTGAACGATTCCGGCGCGGAGGTCGGCCGGCTCGGCTACCAACGCGGCGGCCCCGGGCCCTTCATCCAGCGGCTCCAGCGCATGTGAGGTAGGCGGGGTGCCCGGCCCCGGTTCCGCGGCGCCGGTGGCATGTGCTGGAATTCTGGAGCGGATGCGCCATAGTCTGCGCTGCCATGCGAAAACTACTCCTTTCCATCCTGCCCCTCCTCATCGTTCTGCCTCTCTCGGCGGTGAACAAGGGAGACACGCTCGAAGCCGTCATCGCTGAGAAGGGGGAGCCGAACAGCAAGCTGGAGCGTGGCAACATGACCATGCTCACCTACGACGACGGCACCGTCCGCCTCGTGGACGGCAAGGTCGTTGGCCAGAAGGCTCCGGCAATGGAATCCGCCTCCGCACAGCAGAGCGACAGTCCGGGACCCGGGATGTCGGGCGAGTGGACTACCGACTACCAGTCCGCGCTCTATGCCGCCAAAGGTTCGGGGCGCGGCGTCTGTCTGTTCTTCACGGGCTCCGACTGGTGCGGCTGGTGCAAACGGCTCGACGCCGAAGTCCTGGGCACCGAGGAGTTCAAGGAGTACGCCAGCGGGAATCTCGTGCTGGTGAAGCTGGATTTCCCGAGGAAGGTCCAGCAGTCCGACTTCACCAAGAAACGCAATGGGCAGCTCGCGGAGAAGTATCGCGTCGGCGGTTTCCCGACCATCGTGGTGCTCAACGACGCCGGCGAGGAGCTCGGCCGGATTGGTTATCAGGAGGGCGGCCCGCGGCCCTTCATCAAGAAGTTGCAGAGAATGTGAGGTCGGTCTGTCCGGGCTGGTGCGTCAACCGCGCCGGCCCCGGTTGTGTCCGTCGAACCGCGGCCCCCGCGCCGGTCCCGGATGTGCTGCCGGACTGTGCTTGGGCGGGCGGGGCGGCGGCTTTGCCGATCCCGGGTGCGGGCGGCTGTCGCCGAGGAGCGGCTTGATGAACCGTTCCAGGCCGAAGCGTTGCAGCGAGGTTCGCACTGCCTCGCGGAACTCGGGCTTGTACCAGAAGAAGAAGCTGCGCTGCGCCTCCTTCTCCTCGCGGGTCCGCGCCACGGGCACGGCCTTGCCGTCGTACGGGTGCACGCCGGTGGCGTAGATCTCCGTGGCGACGGTCATCGGCGTGGGGGTGAAGTCCTGCACCTGCTCGAGCTTGAAGCCGAGCTCCTTGGTCTGCGCGGCGAGGTCGGCCATGTCCTCGGGCCGCGAGGCCGGATGTGAGCTGATGAAGTACGGGATCATCTGCAGCTGCGGCTTGCCGACCTTCTGCTTGACCTCGTCGAAGCGTTTCAGGAATTCGCGGAACAACGCGAAGCTCGGTTTGCGCATCACGCGCAGCACGGCGTCGGACGTGTGCTCGGGCGCGACCTTGAGCCGGCCGGAGACGTGGTACGCGAGCAGCTCCTCCAGATAGCGCTCGTGGCTCCTGGCGACCTCGGGCGTCTTCTTCGCGTGGAGAAACAGGTCGTAGCGCAGTCCGCTGGTGACGAACGCATGCTTCACGCCGGGTGTCTCGCGCACGGCCTTGTAG
>JAEXPG010000039.1 GCA_023447015.1 Verrucomicrobiota bacterium | reverse complement strand
GGGTGGTGAACTGCAGGGAGACCTGGGTCTGGCCGGCGGCGTAGGTGTGGGAGACGATCTTGAGGTAGTCGTCGGCCCGGAGCGGATCGGTGTCGGCGATGGCCTCGGCGGCGTCGGTCTGACCGTCGCCGTCATGGTCGGAGCCGAGGCCGGCGGTGGTGAGGTTGCCGAACCATTTGCGCTCCCAGTTGTCGTCGATGCCGTCGCCGTCGGTATCCGGACGGTTGATGTTGAGGACGGCGAGGTAGCCGGTGCCGAGGTTCACCCAGCCGCAGTTGGCGGAGTAGGCGAAGCCGTGGAAGGAACCGTCGACGAGGCTGAAGTACGGGCGGTTGGGGTCGGTGAGGCCGGCCCAGCCGAAGTTGATCCAGCCGATGTTGGCGCCGTAGGCGTAGCCGGAGAGGTTGCCGGCGCCGTCCTGGTTGACGCCGAAGTCCGTGGCCGAGGTGTTGGCGTAGTGGTAGCCGTTGGCCGGGGCGCCGTTGCCCATGGAGCTCCAGCCGACGTTGGCGCCGTAGATGTAGCCGGCGAAGAACGTCTCGTTGACGTCGACGTAGGTGTCGGCGAGCGGGGCGACGTTGATCCAGCCGCAGTTGGCGGAATAGGCGAAGGTCGGCAGGGTCGGCTGGGCGAGCCCGGCGAGCGGCGCGGCGAGGAGGGAGGCGAGGAGGGGGAGGAGGAGGCGCATGGGATTGGCGATTTGGGATTGCCGATTTTCGATTGGGAAAGGGGGGCGGGCGGGAGAAATGCGGAATGCGGATTTCGGATTGCGGAATGACGAGGCGGAAGGGAATTCGAACTTTGAACACTGAACTCCGAACCCTGAACCCGCTCGGCGGACCGCTCAGGGCGTGAGGTATTTGTTGGTGGCGGTGATGAGGCCGCCGCCGGAGGTGCAGCCGATGGCGGTGGAGGTCGAGATGGCGGTGCCGCCGGAGAGGGTGGAGACGCCATGGCAATAGTTCGCGGAGCTGGCGGCGCGGACGCCGATGACTCCGCCGCCGACCGAGTTGTGGGCGCTGATCAGGGCGTAGATCCCGTAGGTGTTGGCGACGGTGCTCAGGTTCTGGGCGTTGCAGCCCGTGGCGACGCCGGCGCGCAGACCCGCGGAGTTGGCGACGGTGTTCGAGGCCGCCAGAATCGAGCCCGAGCAGTTGGTGGCGGCGTCGTCGGCCAGGAGGCCATAGTTTCCGCCGGGGCACGTGCCTTCGCAGTTGAGGGCGACTCTGGCGGACAAGCCCGCGCGCCCGAGACCGGCGTAGCCGGAGCAGCCCGTGGCGGTTCCCGAGACCCGCAAACCGTAGGAGATGCCGGTGCCGCTCTTGTTGTTGCCGCGGCAAGTGGTGGCGGTGCGCCCCGCGTAGAGGCCATCGCTCCCGGTCGTGGTCACCCCGGTGCAGCCGGCGGCGGTCTCCTCGGCGTGGAGTCCGGTGCCGGAGGTGCTGGTGCCCTGGCAGTTCTCGGCGGTGGCGGTGCGGAGCCCGATGCCGGAATTGCTGGTTCCGGCGCAGCCGGAGGCGGTGGCGGTGGCGAGCAGCCCGGTGTTGGTGTCGCTCGAGCCGGTGCAATTCTCCGCGGTGGTGGCGCTGAGTCCGATGCCCTCGACGCTGGCGCCCACGCAGTTGCTGGCGGTCTCCGTGGCGAGGCCGGCCCCACTGGAGGAGGAGCCGCGGCAATTGGTGGCGGTGGCCAGGGCGGAGATCCCGGTGCCGGCCGTGGCGTAACCCGAGCAGTTGATGGCCACGCGGGCCGCGATGCCGGAGCCGCTGGCGCCCACGGAGCCGCCCACGCAATTGCTGGCGACCATGGCGACGATGCCGTTGGAGCCGCACGTCCAGGCCGAACAATCGGTCGCCTTGGTCGCGGAGATGCCGATGCCGCCGCAGAGCGTGACGCCGCAGTCGCTGACGATGCTGCCGACTCCGGCAAGGTAGATGCCCTGCGCACCGACGCCGTGGACCGAGACAGTGGAGACGCGGCAGCTCTCGTTGGTGTAGGCGCCGTAGACGCCGTTGAGGAAACCGCTGCCGATGAACTCCGTGCCGTAGGTGGTGGTGCTGCGGATGTGGCCGTTGAGGACGGCGACGTTGGAACGTTCGCGGTCGAAGAGGACGCCGCTGCCCTCGGCGGCGGGCGAGGTGGAGGCGATGGTGAACCCTTGGAGGTCGAGGGTAACGTCGTCGGCGGCGATGGTGATGCCGTTGCCGGAGCCGACGCTGAAGCTGGCAGTGAGGTAGTAGGAGCCGGGCCGGAAGATGGTGAAACCGCCGTTGTCCTCCGCGCTGACACCGGGAGCGCCGCGTTCGACGGGCGTGCGCGGCTCGATCTGGGTGAGGGTCTTCATCGTCTCCGCGGGGGCGCCGGGAGGGGTCAGGGAGCCTTGGGCAAACGCAAGGGCGGGCAGCGCGAGCGCTGCGAGAAGCAGGTGTTTCATCGGGCAGGAAGTGTGCGGGTTTGCGACCGGTGTCCGGCTCCGTCCTCATCCGCAGGATTCTCCTGCACTGCGGGGCCATCCGCCTGTCGGCGGCGATACAAGGCGAAGGGCGGCGCGGAGACAATGCTCGAGATGCCCCGAGCTGGCGGGGGCACAAAAAACGGCAGGCGCCCGGGTGGGCGCCTGCCGCGGCGGACCGGCAGAACAACCGGCCTGTGGAGGGCGTGGGAGATATCAGCCCCAGCGGGCGGCGAAGTGGCGGCGGCGCCAGAGCACGGTGCTCAACGTCGCAACCCCGAGCGCGAGGGCGTAGGCCGAGGGCTCCGGGATGGCGACGACTTCGGCGGCGAGGGCGTAGAACCCCTTCGCCACGAGCGCCTGGCCGGCGGTGTTGAGGTGGCCGCCGTCGGAGGTCCAGTCGGCGGCGAGGCGCTGGTAGGTCTGGCCGCCGCTGGAGAAGGTCTGGAGGGCGCCGCCGGCGGAGTGCGCCTCGATGTCGGCAATGTCGAAGACGATCCGGTTGTTGGCGGCGGCCCAGGTGCGCAGGGCGTTGTTGAAGTTGCCGCGCAGGACGTTGTCGCTGCCGCTGTCGGCGGTGAGCGGGATCGTCATGTAGACGAAGTTGGTCGTCGGGTTGGCGGCCTCGAGGGCCAGCATCGAGTCGCGGTAGTAGGTCCAGCTGGCGTCGGGGTCGATGTAGCAGAATTTGCTCATCGCGAAGGTGGTCCGGCCGCCCCAGCTGCCGGAGATGTCGGCCGCGAAGCCGTCGACCTTGGCCTGCCAGCCCGGGTTGCCGCGGTCGTAGTCGTACACGGTGCCGGCGGCGAGGGAGGCCGGCGCGGTGGCCGAGGCGGAGCTGGTGGTGAGGCGGTAGAAGGAGGCGTTGCCGGAGTGGAGGGTGTTGAGGCCGGCGACCATGTTGCCGCCGACCGAGGCGTGCTCGAAGTAGAACGAGGTGCCGGCGATGGCGTTCATCGTCTCCTGCGAATAGCCGGCCACGGCCTGGGTGTCGGCGAAGTTGACGACGATGTTGGCGGAGGCGGACAGGGCGCCGAGGAGCGGCAGGAGAAACGCCGCGGCGGGCAGGAGGGGAGAGTGCGCGGGTTGCATGGTGGGAAGAAGAATGATGAACGAAGCTGACGCACCGGATACTGGCGGACGGCGTCGCTTCCGCCAAAACCTCCACCCGCAAAACAGCGTGAAATCCGGCGGCCGGTATTCAGGGGAAATTCACCCGTGGGTGTTGGCGGGAGACACGGTATCCGCGCAGCCGTGGCAGTGATCGCCCGGCCAGGGCGGGTCCCGGCAGGGAGGGTGGCTGCACGCCGGTCCGGCCGTCGGCGGACGGTTGGGCGGCGGAAGCCAGGAGTTCCGGGGTTGTCCGCGTGATGTGCGGGGCGGAGGTGCGAAGCGCGCGGGCGGAACGGAGCACATAGAGCCGGCCGGCCGCGAGGTCGCGCGCCAGGGGGCGCTCCATTCCGACGATGTCACCCCATGGTTGGCATTGTCGCCGGTCCGCGGGCCCCCGGGAAACGCCTCCTGTTCTGCCCGCGTGGGCAGGGTGGGGCCCCGCCGACGTGCTCGTTTTGGGGCGGACGCCATGGGTGCGCGCGAAGGGCGGGCGCCGGGGGCGCGGCGCCGCATCGGGGAAAGGCCCCGGTGCCCGAGCCTTGACGCCGCCCACCCGCGTCCCGTTTGTTGGACGGTTTACATGCTCACGATCGCCGACATCTCCAAGTCCTACGGTACCCGCGAACTGTTTTCCGAGGTCTCGCTGTTTGTCGCGCGCACCGACCGCTTCGGCCTCGTGGGCGCCAACGGGGCGGGCAAGACGACCCTCTTCAACCTCATCCTCGGCGAGGAGTCGCCCGACGACGGCACGATCACCTGGGAGCGCGGCGCGGACTTCGGCTATCTCCCGCAGGAGAGCGCGCCGGCCGGCGACGAGACGATCCTGCACCTCGCCACCAGCGGCAAGAAGCTCGTCCCGGAGAACGACGAGGACTACGACATCGATTGGACGCTCGAGCCGCGCGCCAAGAAGATCCTCGCCGGCCTCGGCTTCCGCGAGGAGGACCACCTCAAGCCCGCGAAGACGTTCTCCGGCGGTTGGGTCATGCGTGCGCACCTCGCCCGCCTGCTGGTGAGCGAGCCCGCGCTGCTCCTGCTCGACGAGCCGACCAACCACCTCGATCTCGAGGCGCTGCTCTGGTTCCAGGACTATCTCACGCGCTACCCGGGCGGCCTGCTCATCATCTCGCACGACCGCGCGTTCCTGAACGCACTCTGCAACGGCATGCTCGAGCTCCGCTCCGGCACGCTGCACCGCTACACGGGCAACTACGACGACTTTCTCCTCGAGAAGGAGGCCCGCAAGGAGCAGCAGCTTGCGCAGTTCAAGAACCAGCAGCGCGAGATCGCCCACCTGCAGAAGTTCGTCGACCGCTTCGGCGCCAAGGCCTCGATGGCGTCGCGCGCGAAGTCGAAGGAGAAGCAGATCGAGCGCATCAAGGAGGAGGCCGTCGAGGAGCCGGTCGAGGAGCTCAAGCGCGTGAATTTCCGCTTCCCGCAGCCGCCGCGTTCCGGACTGAAGGTCGTCACCCTCGAGCACGTGCAGCAGGCGTACGGCGACCACGTCGTCTACCGCGACCTCAACTTCCAGGCCGAGCGCGGCCAGCGCATCGTGCTCGTCGGCCCCAACGGTGCGGGCAAGTCCACGCTCCTGAAGATCCTCGCCGGCGTGATCCCGATCCAGGGCGGCACGCGCGAGCTGGGCAGCAGCGTCGTGGCCGGCTACTTCGCGCAGAACCGCGGCGACAACCTCAACCCGAAGGCGAACGTGCTGGAGAACGTGATGGAGCTGCGCACCGAGGCCAACCAGCTCACCGAGCAGCGCGCCCGCACCATCCTCGCGGCCTTCCTCTTCCGGAAGGACGACGTCTTCAAGCCGATCGGCGTGCTCTCCGGCGGCGAGA
This sequence comes from Verrucomicrobiota bacterium, assembly GCA_023447015.1. Lineage (GTDB taxonomy): Bacteria > Verrucomicrobiota > Verrucomicrobiia > Opitutales > Opitutaceae > CAJCBL01. The sequence goes on along the minus strand of JAEXPG010000039.1, from coordinate 4,477 downwards.
AATCCCGCCTCGCGCTCGCCCGCCTGCTTGTCGATCCACCCAACTTCCTGCTCATGGACGAGCCGACGACGCACCTCGACATCGCGTCGATCGACGCGCTCGTCCACGCGCTCAAGCAGTACGAGGGCACGTTCGTGTTCATCAGCCACGACGTCTATTTCATCCGCGCGCTCGCGCAGAACGTCCTCCACGTCCACTCCGGCCGGCTCACGCCGTACGCGGGCAACTACGACTACTATCTCGACAAGTCGAAGGCCACCAACGAGCGCGCTGCGCTCACGGCCGGCTTCAGCGACGCCCGCCCCGTCCAGCAGAAGGCCGCCGAGCCGGCGGCGGCGCCCGCTCCGAAGCCGAAGAAGCTCGGGGCGAACGAACTCCGGAAGCTGCGCACCGAGGTGAGCAAGCTCGAGGAGTCCGTCGCGCAGCTCGAGGCCAAGCAGGCCGAGCTCACCGCCGAGCTCGAGAGCCCGGAGACGTACAAGGTCGCCGGCCGCGCCCAGCATCTGAACCGCGAGCTCACCTCCGTGACCGACCAGATCACGACTGCCACGAAGGAATGGGAAGCCGCCGCCCTGCGCCTCGAGGAGGCGAGTGGCGGCGAGGCGAACGCGTAGCCGGAGGCCGAAGACAGTCCGGCGCCCGCCTCGCCGCGAGGCATCGGCGAGGTCGCCGGATGGGCGCCTTCTGCAGGCCAGTGCGCGGAGGTGGCCCGTCGGAGATGCCGGGGCGACGCCCTGGCCTGCAGGAATCGGCGCGATCCGAATTCTCCGTGAGGATTCAGATCCTGCGCCGAAACGCGGGCTTTCGTGTCGACACATCCACGGTTGCGCGGTCGAAATAAACCCGATGCGGGAACACCTGCGCTTTCTGGCCTCCTTTCTGCGCCGCCCATTGACCGTGGGCGCGGTGGCGCCGAGTTCGGCGCGGCTGGCGCGGACGGTGATCGGGCAGTGCAACCTGCGGGACGCCGGGGTGGTCGTGGAGCTCGGGGCCGGAACGGGCGCCATCACGGAGCAGATTCTGGCCCATATCGGGCCGCGGACGCGGTTTGTCGCGTTCGAACTCGATGCCGGACACGCGGCCCGGCTGGCCCGGCGGTTTCCCCGGGTGACGGTCTGCAACGAGTCCGCCGAGAACCTGCAGGCGGTGCTCGCGCGGCTGGGATGCGACGGTGCCGATTGTGTGGTCAGCGGCCTGCCGTGGGGCAGCATGGGGCGCTCGCTGCAGGAGCGGATCATGGCGCAGGTGCTGGCGGCGCTGAAACCGTCGGGGCATTTCTGCGGCTTCGGCTACGTCCACGCCAAATGGTATTCCTCCACCCAGGCGTTCCATCGGCGGCTGCGCGAGAGCTTCGCCGATGTGCGTATCAGCCCGGTGGTGTGGCGCAATGTGCCGCCGGCGTTCGCCTTCAGCTGTCCGTTGTCCGCCCGCGAGGAGGCGGTGGCGAAGAACTGAGCGCCACCGGCCGCGGTGGCCGGGGCCAGGGCGGCCGGTCCCGGCGCACATCCGACGGACGGGTCAATTCTCCAGCGTGGAGTACCAGCCGTTGGTGAAGGGGACGAACACGTCGCCCTCGTTGAACGGCAGATGCTGGAAGAGCAGGAGCGCGACGGTGCGTTCCTTCGGATCGATCTGCACGGTGGTCGTGGCGTAGCCGTCCCAGCCGAAACAGCCTTCGCTGTTGAGCGTGGGGCTGCGGCCGAGGTTGGTGACGACGCGCACGCCCAGGCCGAAGCCCTGCTCGACGGCACCGAAGGGATGCGGCTGGGCGAGGTGGGCGATGTGGTCGCGGGTCATGAGCTCGACGGACTTGCGGCCGAGGATGCGGGCGCCATCGAGCTGGCCGCCGTTGAGCAGCATCTGGGCGAAGCGGGCGTAGTCCCCGGCGGTGGAGTAGAGACCGGCGCCGCCCATGCGCAGGCCGTGGGTCGGGCCGCAGCGCTCGTCGCTGTTCTCGGTGGTTTCGAGGACGAGCTGGCCGGCGGCATCGCGGCGGTGGATGCGGGCGATGCGCGCACGTTTCTCCGCCGGCACCCAGAAGGCGGTATCGACCATCTTGAGCGGTCCGCAGATGCGCTGCTGGAAGAAGTCGTCGAGCGATTGGCCGGAGACCTTCTCGATCACGGCGCCGAGGAGGTCGGTGTTGATGCCGTAGGCGAAGGCGGTGCCGGGCTGGTGGGCGAGCGGGACCTTCGCCACGCGGGCGACGAACTCGGTGAGGTTCGGCGCGGTCCAGAGATCGGCGCGGTTCTGGAGCTCGATGAGCGCCGGAGCCTCGCTGAAGCCGTAGAAGGTGCCGGCGGTGTGGGTGAGGAGTTGCTCGATGGTGATCGGGGAGGCGGCGTCGACCAGCACGGGGGCGTCGGCGGTGCCGCCGGCGAAGACCTTGAGGTTCTTCAGCGCCGGGAGGAACTGGTCGACGCGGTCGGTGAGCTTGAGTTTCCCCTCCTCGACGAGGATCAGCGCGGCGGTGGAGGTGACGAGCTTCGTCATCGAGAAGAGCCGCACGATCGAGTCCTTCTGGATCGGCGTCCTGGTCGTGATGTCGGCGAAGCCGTGGGCGCGCCAGTCGACGATCTTGCCGTCGCGGGCGAGGAGCAGGATGTAGCCGGCGTGTGAGCCGTCGTCGACGGTGCGGTCGAGGGTCTGGTGGAGCCGTTCGAGGCGGTCGGCGGAGAAACCGGCCTTCGCCGGGGCGATGGAGGGGAGCGGCGGCGTCTTCTCGGCGAACGCCGGGAGGGCGAGGAGGATCGTCAGGGCGAGGGCGGTGGCGGTGCGGTTCTTCATGAGGCGTTGATCAGGGTTTGGGACGGAAGTCGCATAATACCGGTAACGGCACGTTTCCCATGTTCCAAGCGACGGCCCCCGGCGGACGGATCGTGCTCAGCTCTGAGCCGGCTTCGGCTCGGGCCAGCCCGCGCGGAGCAGCCAGATCTGGACCGCGGCGAGGGCGAAGTCGGCGACCGGGATGCTGGCCCAGGTGATGTCGAGGGCGTCCGTCAGAATCTTCGCGGTGCAGAACGCGCCGGCGGCGAGGCGGAAGAGGATGGTGACGCGCCAGACCGCCTGGAGGAAGGCGGTGTCGCCGCGTTTCAACCACCGCCAGAGCGCCCAGAGGTAGCTGAAGCCGACGGCCGCCACGAAGGCGCCGACAAAGGAGATGAAGAGCGTGTCGTCCTCCGCCTCGACGCCCATCGCGGCGAGCGCGGAGTCGGGCGCGAACACGAGCCAGGGGCCGGTGATGGCATCCATGCCACCGGCGAGGGCGGTGTAGGTGGCGGCGAGTTTGCGGCGGAGCGGCGGAGTCATGGGGCGGAGGTTGGCGCAGTCGGGCGGGCACGTCGAGCAAGCGGCGGCGGTCGGCGCGCGCGGCGGTGTGCCCGTCTCGGCGGTGTCCAGACCGTGTTTTCCCGCGGGGCCCGGCCGCCGGCGAATGTAACATATTGTGTTACATTCCCCTCGGGCCGCGGGGTGGGATGTCGCGGGTGGGGCCGCGCCGCAGGCGTGGACCGGGCGGTCGGCGGCGAGGGGACGGACCGGGTTTCAGCCGGCGGCGGTGTAGGCGCCCATCGCGGGGGTGGCGAGGCGGTCGGGCGGCGGGAGGCCGCGGCGGATGCCGTCGAGAAGCTCGGCCACGCAGCGGAAGAGCATGCCGTTGTCCGGCTGGCGCGGGTAGTTGCGCAGGGCGGCCTCGAAGGCGTCGGTGCGGACGAGGAAATCCTCGAGGACTTCGCGCGAGAGCGCCTGGGTGGTGTCGCCGTAGCCGAGTTCGCGGAGGTAGAGGCCGTTGAGCTCCTGCTCGAACTGGCCCTGGATCGGGCGCGCGAGCATGGGCACGCCGAGGTGCACGGCCTCGCCCATGAGCGAGTAGCCGCCGGTGGCGATGGCGGCGCGGGCGGTGCGCAGGTCGTCGACGAACCCGGTCTCGGAGAACGGCTGGAAGGTGATGTTGCCGTCGCGGCCTTCCCGGCCCTTGGCGCCGTAGAAACGGAACTCGTGCGGCAGCGACTTGAGGGTGGTGACCAGCTGGTCGTCGGCGCCGGCGGTCTGGTAGACGAGCACGTGGCTGCCGCGCTCGCGCTTCGCAGCGAGGATCTCGCGGCGGAGGATCGGCGGCACCAGCGTGGTGCGCGGCTTGCGCACCGGCGGGAAGAAGAAACTGGTGACGAGATAGTGGGGGGCGTTCGGCAGCTTCACCTTCACGGCAAGCTTGGCCAACTGGAAGTCGAAGCTGCCGTCGGCGGTCACGGAGGGGTCGTGCTCGCAGCGGTTCATGACCTGCATGTTGTCGACGCTGAGCACCGGGATGCGGTGGGCGCGGCCGTAGAGGTAGGCCCAGGACTCGAAGTCGCTGATGACGACCTCGGGGCGGAAATGGCGCTCGGCGATCTCGCGGTAGGCGTCGACGTTCCGGGCGAGGCCGGGCAGGGCGGTGCGGAGGTTGACGAGGATGCTCTCGGCGAGATCGAGCTCGTTG
>JAEXPG010000031.1 GCA_023447015.1 Verrucomicrobiota bacterium | reverse complement strand
ACCATGGGGAGCCGACCGACGAGATCTACGCGACGATGGACGGGGTCCTGCGGCACATCGCGACCAAGGCCGGCCAGAGCAGTTTTGGGCGCTATGTCGTGCTTGAGCATCCCGGCGCCACACCCGCGTGCTATTCCCTCTATGCGCATCTGAACTCGGTGCGTGCCGGGTTGAAGATCGGCGACGAGGTGAAGCGCGGCCAAGTCATCGCGATCATGGGGCGGAGTGCCGGCGGGTATTCCATCCCGAAGGAGCGGGCGCACCTGCACTTCGAGCTCGGGCTGATGGCGACGCGCGATTTCCAGACGTGGTACAACCGCCAGAAGTTCGGCAGCCCGAATCTGCACGGTACGTGGAACGGGATGAACCTGATGGGCTTCGATCCGCGCGATTTCTATGACCAGTTCCGGGCGAAGAAGGTGAACGACGTCGGCGAGTATCTCGCCGCGCTGCCGGTGGCGGTGAAGGTGCGCATCGCGACCACGCGCACACCCGACTTCGTCGTGCGCTATCCGTCGCTGGTGAAGAGCGAGCTTCCGCCCGGCTCGTTGGTCGGCGGCTGGGAGATCGACTGCTATTGGACCGGCCTGCCGCTGGCGTTGCGGCCGCTCAGCTCGGTCGAGGTCGTCGGCCAGCGTCCCGGCTCGCTGAAGATCGTCGAAGTGAATCACGACGAGGTCGTGGCGCACCGGGCGATCTCGCTGCTGCGCGGAAGGACAACCACGCCGGCGCCGGGCAAGGATCTGCTCGACGTGTTGGAGAAACTGTTCGGGCCGTTGCGGTGACTGCGGTGGCGCGGCTTGCGTACGAGGCCAGTCGGTCGAGACTGGGCGCGGTCTCCCCATGAGAGTCATTGCCGCCTATCCCTCGCTGGAACTCGCCCACCTTGCCGCCTCGCGGCTGGAGAGCGCCGGCATCGCGGTTGAGTTGCGGGACGTCGAGACGATCTCGTTGAACTGGATCTACTCGCCGGTGATCGGGGGCGTGAAGCTCGCGGTCGAGGAGGCGGAGGAGGCCGATGCGCTGGAGATCCTGCGCCTGCTGCCGCTCGAGGAGGGGATCCTGGCGTGTCCGCATTGCGGGTCGCGGGAGGTGAGTGTTCGGCCGCTCAGCGCGGCGGGCGGCGTGTTTCTCGTCCTGAACGTGCCGCTGCCGCTCAGCCTCCAGACCGCCGACTGCCGCGCGTGCGGGCGCGCGCACGGCGGGTGCGCGCATCCGTACTGGGGCGGAGGCGTGGGCCGACGGCGGCCGCGCAGCCTCGTGGCATTCCCGCTGCAACACCGGGCGAACCACGCCGGGCACGGCCACGGCGGAGCTCTGCCGGCCGGCAGGACGCTCCACCTTTCCTTTGGAGATGGACGGGGCGATGCGCCGATCCCGGTGGGTGGCTCAGCGCGGCACGATGGCCCACTTGGGGTTCTTGTTCAGGAGCGGGTTGGCGAGGGTGTTGGTGGCCATGAACGTCCAGGCCGTCTCGCCGAGGGGCAGGTCGCGGACGTAGGAGGCGGCGGTGAGGGCGATGTTGGGGTAGCCGTGTTCCACGTCACCGATGCCGGTGCTGCCGAGGAACGAGGCCTGTGCCTGGGCGACGGAGGCGGGTTTGTATCCTGACAACACCTCCGCCCAGCTCTGGAAGTAGTCGCGGTCGCTCACGCGGATCGAGGGGATGCGGTAGGCGGCGATGAGGTACGGGTTGTAGCCCGGGTCGGTGACGGCGCCGACGAGGTAGCCGGAGAGATACTGACGCAGGGTGGTGGCCGGGTAGCCGAGTTCCTCGGCCCGCCCGAGGGCGAAGAGCACGAAGTTCATCATCCAGGGCGTGTCGGCGCAGTAGGTGACGGTGGTGTCCATGTTGCCGGCGTCGACGGAACCGGTGTTGCCGATCGTCCAGAACTGCAGCGGCGGGGTGCCGCGCGCGACGTTGTTGAGATCCTTGCCCCAGTACGAGAGGTAGGCGGACTTGCCCCAGGTGTGCAGCGGGGTGCCGTCGTACGCGGTGCCGTGGATGCCGCGGGCGCCCTCCCAGATGGCGAGGGCGTCGTCGATGAGGCGGCCGAGCCACGCGCGTTCGGGGTCGGCGTCGGGGGCGATCTGGTGGGTGTGCAGGCGATTGCGCAACACCCAGGCCTGGCTGCGGGTCTGGCCGTCGTTGAAGATCCCGCCCTCGCGGCCGGTGGGGCCGCGGCCGCTGTAGACGGTGGTGTGGTATCCGATGCATCCGGTCACGCCCATGCCCGCGAGGAAGTACATCTCCTCGAGGTACCAGTGGTCACCGGTGAGCAGATACTGGACGGAGGCCATGTCGGCCTGGTGCGCCATGTCCCACGACCAGCCGGCGCTGGTGCACTGGCCGGTGGGCAGCACGTTGTCGGTGGCCTTGACGTTCCAGTCGGTCCAGCTGCCGGCCTTGAGCGTCGGGCGCGAGCTGGGCGAGAGGACGTGGCCGATGCCGGGCACCGTCTGGGCCTGGTCGAGGAACTTCGCGGTGTTGCCCTCGCGCCAGTGGTAGGTCCAGGCGCCGCAGAGTTCGGCCTGGCGGAGGGCGATCTCCTCCATGCGGCGGTCGCCGGAGTAGAGCCACATCACGGTCCAGCGCGGATAGGGGCCGACGTCGGGCCGGCCGCCGGTGGCGAACATCGCCTTCTCCCACCAGCCGGCGT
>JAEXPG010000579.1 GCA_023447015.1 Verrucomicrobiota bacterium | reverse complement strand
CTCTCCACCTGCCGCTTGCGGAAGCATGGGATGAAGCAGGCGAAACGCTCGAGATCCACGAGATCGGCGCCGATGGCTCGCACTGCGCCCAGCGCGAGAACGTTGGCGACGCCCTTCCCCTGCTCCGCCACGGCTCCTCTTTCCGCCCGCTCGCGACCAACCGCCCGGTCCGTTTCGCGGCCAGCACCGGCCACCGTCCCCTCGAATACTTCGATGCGCAGGATGCCCTCTGGCGTCCGGTCTCGCCCGCTCTGCCGCCCACCGCCGCCGGACCGTGGACCGAGGCCGTCGCCCTCCAGCTCCGCCAGCAGGACCACACGCGCTCACCCGGATCGCCCGGCGACAACCTGCCCGCCCTCGTCGCCGCCAGCCGCGCCAGCGGCATCCTGATCCCGGACACCAGCTACATCGTCGTCGAGAACAGCGCCCAATGGAAGATGCTCGAGAAGGGTGAAGGACAGAAGCTCGGTCAGAACGCCGCGCTGGAGTTCGTCGAGACACCCGCGCCCCCCGCACTCTGGATCGTGCTCGGCTTCGGCGCCTGGCTGGTCCGCGGCCGGCGGCGTCACCCCAGCGTCGGCTAGAGCAGTTTGTTTCTCGCTGTAGCCGGGTTCGGTGAACCCGGTCAGAGGGCCGGAATCAGCGATCCCGGCTGCAGTCTTTCGGAAACTGCGCTAGGAGACCTCCACCCGATCGCGCCTTCGGTGCCAGTCGAGGGCAGACCATCGCCCGGACCAACCGGCAGGGCTCCCGGCCGCCAAACTTCGTTGTTGAGCACCGGCCCCCGGCGGTTCGTGCTTCGCCCCTGCCGATGACGTCCCGCGAACGCTTCCTTGCCGCCTGCGCGTGCCAGCCGCTCGACCGCCCGCCGCTGTGGGTCATGCGGCAGGCCGGCCGCTACCTGCCCGAGTACCGCGCGCTCAAGGCCAAGCACAACTTTCTGAAGATGGTGCGCACCCCGGACCTCGCCGCGGAGGTCACCCTGCAGCCGATGCGCCGTTTCCCGCAGCTCGACGCCGCCATCGTCTTCTCCGACATCCTCGTCATCCCCGAAGCCCTGGGCCAGGGCTACCGTTTCAAGGAGGAAGGCGGCATCGCGATGGACTGGCGCGTCGAGCGCTGGGAGCAGGTCGAGCGCCTCACCGTCGAGCTCGTCCCCGAGCGCCTGCGCTACGTGGCCGAGGCCCTCAAGCGCGTCCGCGAACAGCTCGGCGCCGAGCGCGCATTGCTCGGGTTCTGCGGTTCGCCGTGGACGCTCGCCGCCTACATGGTCGACGGCGGCGGCTCCGACGACTTCGCGCGGGCCAAGGCGCTCTACTACGGCGACCGCCCGCTCTTCGACAAGTTGATGGAGAAACTCGTCCGCGCCCTCGTCGCCTATGTGCGGATGCAGATCGAGGCCGGGGCCGACGCCATCCAGATCTTCGATTCCTGGGCCGGGATCCTGCCCGCCGCGGACTACGAGAACGCCTCCCTGCGCTGGACGCGCCAGCTCATCGCCGCCCTGCCCAAGGGGTTTCCGGTGATCCTCTACGCCAAGGGCGCCGCCGCCAGCCTGCCGGCGCTCGGCGCCAGCGGCGCCGCCGTGCTCGGCCTCGACTGGACGGTCGATCTCGCCACCGCCCGACGCTCACTGCCGCCGACGGTCGCCGTGCAAGGCAACCTCGATCCCGTGCTGCTGAACACCACGCCCGAGATCGTGCAGGCCGGAGCCGCCCGGCTGCTCGCCTCGATGCGCGGCCTGCCCGGCCACATCTTCAACCTCGGCCATGGCATCCTGCCCGAGGCCAAGATCGACTGTTTCGAGGCGCTCTGCGCCACGGTCGCCGGCGGGCGCGGCTGAAACCATTCCGCCCGGGGCCACGGGATGGGTCCGGCCCCCGGACCCGTTGAAGGCACCGCGAAGGCAGGACCACGTCCACGAGCGGCACCAGGACCGACCAGCCCGGCATCGCGCCCGGGCCGCAGTCCGCCGCCGCCGCCCGCAAGGCGTTCTCCACCAACAAAAAAGCCCTCCAGCGCGGGAGGGCGTATCGAGATGGTGGACAATACAGGACTCGAACCTGTGACCCCTTCCATGTCAAGGAAGTGCTCTAACCAACTGAGCTAATTGTCCGGCCAAAACTGAGGGGCCGAGGACATGAATGCTCGCACCTCTCCGCAAGCATTTTTTCCGAGAAAACTCACGATCGTGGCGGCCGCTGGCGCCGCCGACCCCGAATCACTCGAAAAACACGGGGTCGGACCCGGTCAGGCGCCCATCTCGCCCTGCAGGCGGGCAAACACCATCTTCCCTCCGGCGGACGGGAGCACGCTGATGACTTCCACGGTGACTTTCTTGCCCACCGAAGCGCGCGCGTCGGCGACCACGACCATCGAGCCGTCCTCGAGGTAGCCGATCGCCTGCCCCTCCTCGCGGCCAGGTTTCACCAAGTCGACCTCGATCGTCTCGCCGAGGGTCAATTCCGGCCGCACCGCCTTCGCCAACGCGTGGAGATTGAGCCACCGCACGCCGTGGAACTCCGCCATTCGGGCCAGGTTATAGTCGGTGGTGAGCAGTTTCGCCTTCATCGACTGGGCGAGAAAAACGAGCTTCGACTCCAGTTCCTGACGGTTGGCGACCTCGCTCTCATGGATGCGAAGGTCGAGGTTCTTGATCGCTCGCAGTGCGTTGAGCGTGTCGAGACCGCGGCGCCCGCGCGCCTTGCGCGCCGGGTCCGGGGAATCGGCGATGCGCTGGAGGTCGTTGAGAACGAACCGAGGGATGATGATCGCGGCGCTGATGAAATGGGTGTCGCAGATCTTCGCGATGCGGCCGTCGATGAGCGCGCTGGAGTCGACAATCACGAGCGGCACATCCACCTCGTGGGGCACGAACCGCACGTACGGGATGACGAAATTGAACTCGTCCTTGCCGCGCAGCGCGATGACCGCGCCCAGGTACATGCACACGATGAACAGCACCAGACGGAAGAGGTAGAGCACGGCCGGCTCGCCCCAGACGAAGAGCGGCGAGGAACCGATCAGCCACGAGACCAACGCTCCGAGCGCCAACCCGAAGGTCATCGCCGAGAGCCCCCGCAGCGAGAAGCCACGCAACTGGATGTCGACCAGCACGACCAGCGAGCTGCCGAGCAGACCGATCAGCAGAGCCAGCCACCACCAGTGGTTCCACTCCTTCACCGCCATGGCGGCGACCAGACCTCCAACAGCACAGAGGAGGACAAAGAAGACGCGGATGACGAAGATGGTGCGGTTTTGGCCCATGGGGCGCGAGGAGGAAGGGGTTAGCGGAGAAGCCAGAGAAGCAACGGGAGGAGGATTCCCACCGCCATGCAGCCGTAGATGATTCGCACCGCGCGGCGGGCTTGGGCGTCGTCGTTCGGGGCTGGCTGCATCACGGCAGTAAAAAGGTCGTCAGCCGCTTGGCAACAACGCTACCACCGGACCGGGAGTTTTCCCGAGGCCTCCCCTCGCCCGCCCGCCAAGCCCGGTCCGTCCGGGCGCCACTGGCACAAGCAAACAGGCCGCCCCGGACGAGGGCGGCCTGCGGAAAACAAGGCTCGCGGCTTCGCTCAGACCTCGGAGTTCGCCTTCACCCAGGCGACGATCTCGTCGACCTGCCCGAAGCAGAGCGCCGTGTAGGTATCCGCCGCACCATAGTAGAGGGCGATGCGGCCAGTCGGGGCGTCGGTGAGCACGGAGACCGGGAAGCAGACGTTCGGCACGAAGCCGGTGGTCTCGTACGGGAGCTCGGGGGTCAGCAGATAATCGCGACCGCGGTAGAGCACCTTCGACGGGTTGTTGAGGTCGAGGATGGCGGCGCCGATCGAGTAGACGAACCCGTTGCAGGTGCCGGAAACGCCGTGGTAGAAGAGCAGCCAGCCTTCCTTGGTCTCGATCGGAATCGGACCGGCGCCGATCTTGGTGCCCTGCCACCAACCGGAACCGCCGCGGCGCATGACCATGCGGTGCTTGCCCCAGTAGGTCAGGTCCTTCGAGTGGCTGAGGATGATGTCGCCGAAGGGCGTGTGCGCGCTGTCGCTGGGACGGCTGAGGAGGACGTACTCGCCGTTGATCTTGCGCGGGAAGAGCACGCCATTGCGGTTGAACGGCATCAACGGATTCTCCATCCGGATGAAGGTCTTGAAGTCCTTCGTGCGGCCGAGGCCGATCGAGGCGCCGGGGAAATCGTCGCACCAGGTGATGTAGTACCAGCCGTCGATCAACACCACGCGCGGATCGTAGGCATAGCTGGGCGTGGCGGGCTTCCCGTTCTCATCGACCCACTCG
>JAEXPG010000573.1 GCA_023447015.1 Verrucomicrobiota bacterium | reverse complement strand
GGCACCCGACGATACCGAGGAGCAGGCCCTTCTCGGCCGCCGCAAGCGCATGCTCACTTTCGCCGGCCGCGCGTTCAAACACCTCGAGGCCAACCAGCCCCAGGAGCTCGGCGCGCCCAAGCCGCGCACCAAGATCACCGTCAAGGGCCAGAACGCCCTCATGGAGAACCGCAGCCTCTTCCTCGCCTGCGGCCCCGACTTCCGCGAGCTCGCCGCCGCCGCCGCGCTCCCCGCCGGCCACCGCACCATCATCGAGGCGCTCGACCAGGCCCCCGCCGGCGCCGACACCCTCGTCTGCGACATCTTCCCGAACCTCCTCGAGCACATCGAGCTGCTCACCCGCCTGCCCAACCTCGGCCTCAAGCGCATCGTCTTCCGCAAGCCCTCCCGCACCCACGGCTTCTTCTTCTCCACCAACGCCCACACCCGCATCGACCACTACGACTCGATCGGCCTCGGCGTCTACTTCTTCCACGAGGACACCAAGGACGTCTACCGCCACGTCTACAAGAAGGGCTGCGGCTTCTTCGTGCGCGAGGAGCTCACCCGCAAGTTCATGGAGTCGACGATCCTCGCCTTCTACAGCTCCGCCCTCGACCTCTCCGACGAGACCGGCCGCAGCATCCAGGATCTGCTCACGGAGCTGACCGACTTCTTCGGCCCCTCCGTGGGCGTGCTCACCGGCGGCGGCGGCGGCGTGATGGGCCTCGCCACCGAGCAGGCGCGCATCAAGGGCGCGCTCACCGGCTCCTGCTTCCTCGAGCTCGAGGCCCAGCCGCCGAAGCTCGGCGTCGACTTCTGCAACACCTTCCAGGAGACCGCGCGCCACAACCGCCAAAAGTGGTTCGAGGTCGCCGATTTCTGCATCTTCAACGTCGGCGGCGTCGGCACGCTCGAGGAGGTCGGCATCGAGATGTGCAACCTCAAGCTCGGCATCCGCCCGCGCGTGCCCTACGTCTTCTACGCCACCGCCTACTGGCGGGAGCTCAAGAAGCAGATCAAGACCATGATCGCCGAGAAGCGCGCCCCGCGCTGGATGGACGACTACATCCTCTTCTCCGACAAACCCGACGAGGTCGTCGCCTTCTACCGGCGCACCCTGCAGGTGCTCTGACGCACGACGAGCCGGTGCCACGCCGCGGCACACGGCATCACGCCATATCGGGTGTGCCGCCTTCGGCCGGGCCGCCCGGCCGCTCCGTCCACGGCCCTCGCCGCCACCGTAGCAGCCGGACTTGAGGGCTTCCCCCGCCACACCCCGCGGGGTGAGCGACCCTGGCATCCCATGGTCGACTGGGGCAGCGGAGCCCGGCAGTTCCGCACCCCGCGGTCCTCTCGCCGGCCCCCGCCCGACGCCCGCGCTTATGTTGCCCGCGTGTCGTGATAATAGCCGCACCCGCCCCCGGACCCGGATTTGACCGCAGCACGCGGTTCGACTGTCCTGCCCACGACCGCGGCGACGCCTGCCCACAGGGTCCGCCGACGGTAGCCCACTCCGGCCGGGAGCCCCCGCGCCTCGCGCGTTTCCGATTCACCCGTTCCGGCGAACGCCCTTCGCCGACCATCTGGGCTTGGCCGCATCCTCCTTCCATGAACACACCCGTCCTCGTCCTCGGTCTTGCCCTCGCGGCGCTCCTTCCGCCCAGCCTCGGCGCCGCCGTTCCCGACTCCATCCCCTTCCAGGGCCGCATCGCCGTCGACGGCACCAACTTCACCGGCACCGGCCAGTTCAAGTTCGCCATCTACGAACACGCCACTGGCAGCTGCACCACCGCCAAGGCCGCCGCCGGCATCCCGGTCGGCGGTGCCATCCCCTCGGTCCGGGTCTCCGCCGGCGGATCCGGTTACTCCGCCGCGGTCACCATCGGGTTCGCCGGCGGCGGAGGCTCCGGCGCCGCCGCCGTGGCGACCATCAAGGATGGGGTCATCACCGCGATCACCCTCACCAACGGAGGTTCCGGATACACCTCGCCGCCGGAGGTCGTCATCTCCGACCCCAACGGGCCCGCCCTCCTCTGGACCAACCAAACCGGCCCCGCCTCGGGGCCGCTCGCCGAACCCACCAACTACCTCAAGCTCGCGGTTCTCAACGGCTCCTACGTCGTCGGCCTCGGCGACACGACATTCGCAAACATGGCCGCACTCCCGGCCTCCCTCGCACCCGCGACGGGCAGACGAGCCTTCGTCCGGGTCTGGTTCAACGACGGCAAGCTCGGCGCCCAACCGCTCCTGCCCGATACCGAGCTGCGCAGCGTGCCCTTCGCCCGCGAGGCCCGCTCCGCGACCGAGATCGGAGGCATCGCCGCCGCCAACCTCGCCCGACTCGACACGACCAACACGTTCACCCACGTCGACGGGCTCACCGTCCGCGGCACCGGTCCCGCCGCCGGTGCGCCCGCCACCGGCGCCACGGTTCCAACCACCGGCGCAGGCACCCGGCTGGAGTTCCTGCCCGGCTACGGCGCCTTCCGCGCCGGCAGTGTCTCCGGCACCCAGTGGGACGCCGCCAACATCGGCCTCTACTCGACCGCGCTCGGGCAGGACACCATCGCCCAGGGCCTGAATGCCACCGCCCTCGGATTCGCCACCTCTGCTGGCGGCCCGTCGGCGACAGCTCTGGGATTCTCCACCGTCGCCAGCGGCAACACCGCCACCGCCATGGGTTGGAGCTCGCAGGCAACCGCGCCAACAGCGACCGCCTTCGGGCAAAGCACCACCGCCAGCGGCCTCGCCTCGACCTCTTTCGGCTACAACTCAACCGCCGGCGGCCCCTACTCCACCGCGATGGGGTCATTCACCTCCGCCACCGGCTGGGCTGCAACGGCGATGGGCAACATGACCAGCGCGGCGGGATATTTCTCGACGACCATTGGCGAAGGCACCCTTTCCCCCTCCTACGGACAACTCTCCGCCGGCACCTTCAACCTCGACCGTCCCGGATCGCCCACCGTCTGGCTGTCCACCGACCCGCTCTTCGTCCTCGGCAACGGCACTAACGGCGGCACCCGCTCCGACGCCCTCGTTGTTCTGAAATCTGGTGACGCCGTCCTCAACGGCAGCCTCCGGCTCGCCGATGTCGACGGTCTCGCCGTCGGCGGCCCCGGCCCGGGCCCCAACGACAGCGGTCCGATCGCCGGCGCCACCGTGCCGCTCACCGGTGCCGGCACCCGCCTGCTGTTCCTCCCCGGATACGGAGCCTTCCGCGCCGGCACCGTTACCGGCACACAATGGGATGCAGCCAACATCGGGTTGCGCTCCTTCGCCACCGGCTACAACACCAGCGCGAGCGGACCGCTCTCCACCGCCTTCGGTTCGACCACCACGGCCAGCGGCGCCGGCGCCACCGCCTTCGGCTGGGGCAGCACCGCCAGCGGCTATTTCTCGATGGCCGGCGGCGTCACCTCGACCGCCAGCGGCAACCTGTCGATCGCCCTGGGCTCCAGCACACGCGCCACGGGGCTTGCCGCGGTCGCGCTCGGTTCCTCCACCCACGCCACCGGCGACAACGCGACCGCCCTGGGCCTCAGCACCGCCGCCACCGGCACCAGCGCCACCGCCATCGGCACCAACCTCACCGCCGCCGCCTACGCGGAAACCTGCCTCGGCCGGTTCAACACCCTCGCCACGCCGGCCTCCGCCACCGAGTGGGATGCCGCCGATCGCCTCTTCACGATCGGCAACGGCACCGCCGAAGACGCCCGCTCCGATGCGCTGGTCGTCCGCAAGAACGGCGACACCACGATCAATGGGCGTCTCACCGTGAATCAGCTCGACGGCCTCGCCATCGCCGGCACCGGCCCCTCCGCCCAGGGCCCGGCCGCCAACACCTCCGCGCCGCCTTCCGGCGCGGGCACCCGGATGTTCTTTATCCCGGGTTACGCCGCCGTCCGGGCCGGCACCGCCCTCGCCGACGAGTGGGACGCCGCCCGCACCGGACTCTGGTCGGTCGCCATGGGGCGCGGGACCACCGCCAGCGGCGCGCATTCCGTCGCGCTGGGGGCGGGCACGGTCGCGGAAGGCGCCAGCGCGGTGGCGCTCGGAAGCGGAAGCGATGCCCGTGGGATGGATTCCTTTGCGATGGGGCGCAGCGCCACCGCCACCGCGTTCTGCTCAGTCGCCTTCGGCAACAACACCACCGCCACCGGATCCTACAGTTTCGCGGCCGGGCACACCACCAGCGCCACGGGGGAATCCGCCACCGCCTTCGGCGAGGACACGACCGCGAGCGGCTACATCTCGACCGCATTCGGCTCGAATACGATCGCCAGCGGCCGCGAGGCCACGGCCCTCGGAAGCGGGAGCGAAGCCAGCGGCGACTGCTCCACCGCCATCGGCGTGAGGACCACGGCCCGCTCCGGCTATGAGACGGCCATCGGCTGCTACAATTCGTTTTACACCCCCTACCAAACCACGGGCTGGGACTCCCGGGATCGTCTCTTCGTCGTCGGCAACGGCACCAGCACGCTCGCCCTCTCCGACGCGCTGACCATCTTCAAAAGCGGCGCGCTTCTGGAACGCGGAGTCGCGGCCACCATCACCACCCCGGTGGTCGGAGCCCTCGTCCCCGCCAACGGCGCCGGTGCCCGCCTGATGTTCCTTCCCGGTCTGGGCGTCTTCCGTGCCGGCACCGTCGAAGGCGACCAGTGGGACGAAATCAACACCGGCCTCCACTCGGTGGCACTGGGCTACAGCACCGTCGCCAGCGGCACGCTCTCGGTCGCCCTGGGCGGTTGGACGACCGCGAGCGGCCACTATTCGGTGGCCCTCGGGGACCGCACCCGAGCCCGCTCCTTCGCCGAGACCTCCATCGGCCGGCTGAATACCGACTACACCCCCTACGCCCCGCGGGAGTGGGATTCGCGCGATCGGCTTTTCGTCATCGGCAACGGCGCCACTTCCAACAGCCGCTCCGACGCCCTCATCGTCTACAAGAGCGGCAACGCCACCCTCCAGGGCACGCTCACCCAGGGCTCCGACCGCCACCGCAAGACCGACATCGTCCCCGCCGACACCGCCACCGTCCTGGGAAAAGTCACCACGCTCCCCCTCGCGACCTGGAAATACAAGGACGAGACCGTCACCCACCTCGGGCCCATGGCTCAGGACTTCGCCGCCGCCTTCCACCTCGGCGCCGACGACACCGGCATCGCCTCCGTCGACGCCGCCGGCGTCGCCCTCGCCGCCATCCAGGAGCTCGCCAAGCGCGTCGAACGGCTCACCACCGCCAACACCGCGAAAGACGAGAAGATCGCCGCCCTCGAAGCCCGCCTCGCCGCCCTCGAAGCCAAGCTCCAATAACCGTCGAACCGAGTTAGCCGAATAACCCAAGGAACGCATAGACCCATCCCCCTCTCTCCGCGCTCTGTGCTCTTCCATCGCAGATTCTGCTGCACAGCAGAAGGGTGATCCTTCCGAACTCCGGTCTCCGGTTTCCTGATCAGTGATCATCAGTGTGCATCAGTGGTTAACCCCCTCCGATCTCCTCCGTCCTCCGTGCCCTCCTCCGCCTCTGCGCTCTCCGTGTCCTGCCCGATTCCGCCACCTCTTTCAGCAGTCCTCCGTCCTTCGTTCTCTTCGTTCCCTTCTGTCGTCCGTATTCCGTTTCTGCGCGCCTCCCTGCCCTCCACCAGCGGCTCTTCCCCAGTCAAAACGACCTACCCGATTATCTCTCCACACTCCTCTCGCTGAGGAGAGGCTACGCTCTTTGCGGTTAGCCCTTCGAATCCATCTTCCGTTCTCCGCCACTCCCCGTGCCTTCCGTGTCTCACCCGTCTCTCCCTTTTCACCCATGAAACACCGCTCGTTCCTCCTCGTCGCCGCGACCGCCGCCGCGCTCGCCATCCCCCTCCACGCCGACCAGCCCGACACCGTACCCTACCAGGGCCGCGTCGCCGTCGACGGCACCAACTTCACCGGCACCGGCCAGTTCAAGTTCGCCATCTACGAGCACGCCACCGGCACCTTCACGCCGGCCGGCGCCACCGCCACGACCTCCGGCGGCTTCCTCACCATCGTCACCGTCAACTCCGGCGGCGCGGGCTACTCCGCGGGCACGACCGTGGGCTTCACCGGCGGCGGCGGCAGCGGCGCCACCGCCACGGCCACCGTCACCGGCGGCGCCATCACCGCCATCACCGTCACCAATCCAGGTTCCGGTTACACCGCCGCGCCGACCGTCGTCATCACCGATCCCGCCGCCCCCGCCCAACTCTGGAACAACACGTTCGGCGCCACCAATGCCCCCTTGGACGAGCCGCGCTTCGCCGTGCCGTTGCCGGTGACCAACGGCCTCTACGCCGTCGGCCTTGGCGATACCAGCCTCAGCGTCATGCAGGCGCTCCCGCCCTCGCTCGCGCCGGCGGCCGGCAAGCGCGCCTTCCTCCGCGTCTGGTTCGACGATGGCGTCCACGGTTTCCAGGCGTTGGCGCCCGACACGGAACTCCACGCCGTGCCCTTCGCGCGCGAGGCCGCCAGCGTCGGCGGCGTCGCCCTCGCCGCGCTCGCCCGCCTCGACACCGCCAACACCTTCACCGCCGTCAACGGTCTCGCCATCACCGGCACCGGCCCGACCGGCTCAACGCCCGCCACCGGCGCCGCCGTACCGCTCACCGGCGCCGGCACCCGGCTGGAGTTCCTTCCCGGCTACGGCGCCCTCCGCGCCGGCACCGTCACCGGTTCGCAATGGGATGCTGCCACCGTCGGCGTCGGCTCGGTCGCCTTGGGGTACAACACCACGGCGAGCGGCTACTACTCCACCGCCATGGGTTTCAACACGACCGCCGACAGCACCTTCACCACGGCCTTCGGCAGCAACACCCTCGCCTCCGGGCTGGGCGCAACCGCCATGGGCGACTCAACCATCGCCAGCGGCAACTACTCCCTCGCCACCGGCGCCTCCTCCATCGCCAGTGGCTTCATCTCCATCGCGATGGGCTACACCACCACCGCCAGCGGCATCTATGCCATGGCGTTCGGCGACAACTCGGTGGCGAGCGGCAGCCGCGCCACCGCCTTGGGGACGTTCACCACCGCCAAATCCGCCTATGAGACCGCACTCGGCCGCCACAACACCGACTACACGCCCGCCTCGACCACCGGCTGGAACGCGGGCGACCGTCTCTTCGTCATCGGCAACGGCACGTCCGCGGCAGCCCGCTCCGACGCCCTGGTAATGCTCAAGTCCGGCGCCACCACCCTCAACGGAACCCTGCAGGTGAACGCCGTCGACGGCCTCGCCGTCTCCGGCACCGGGCCCGCGGGAAACGCGCCGGCCACCGGTGCCACCGTGCCGCTCACCGGTGCCGGAACACGCTTGGCATTCCTTCCAGGTTACGGCGCTTTCCGGACCGGCACCGTGACGGGCTCCCAGTGGGACGCCGCCTCGCTCGGCTTCTACTCGACCGCCGGCGGCTACAACGCCACCGCCAGCGGCATCGCCTCCGTCGCTTTTGGCAATGCCACGACCGCCAGCAACACCGCCTCCGTCGCTCTTGGAAACACCGCGACCGCCAGCGGCACCGCCTCCGTCGCGCTCGGTGAAACCGCGACTGCCACCGGAAACTGGTCGGTGGCCATAGGTTACCATACGACTTCGAGTAACAACGCCTCCTTCGCGGCCGGCTTCACCACAACCGCCAGCGGCGCCGCATCGACCGCCCTCGGCGTCTTAACACAAGCGACAGGCCATTATTCCACTGCGCTGGGACGCAACACCATCGCCAGCGCCGACAACACCACGACCTTCGGATACTACACCACCGCCAGCGGCTACAATGCCACGGCCTCGGGCTACTACACCTCCGCTGAGTCCGCCTTCGAGACCGTGATCGGACGCTTCGACACCGATTATACGCCGGCTTCGACCTCTGGCTGGAATGCCACCGACCGCCTCTTCGTCATCGGTAACGGTACGGCATCGAACGCCCGCTCCGACGCCTTCATCGTCTACAAGAACGGCAACGCCACGCTCAAGGGCACGCTCACCCAGGGCTCCGACCGCAATCGCAAGACCGACATCGTCCCCGCCGACACCGCCGCGGTCCTGGGCAAGGTCGCCACACTCCCCCTCGCGACCTGGAAGTACAAGGACGAGACCGCGACCCACCTCGGGCCCATGGCCCAGGATTTCGCCGCCGCCTTCCACCTCGGCGCCGACGAGACCGGCATCGCCAGCGTCGACGCCGACGGCGTCGCCCTCGCCGCCATCCAGGAGCTCAAGAAGCAACTCGACGCCAAGGACGCGCGCATCGCCGCCCTCGAGTCCCGCCTCGCCGCCCTCGAAGCGAAGATCAAGTAGCGCCCGATCCGGTCCCACCGCGAAGAACGCATGGAGCTCAAAGACGATCCTCCCGCAGGTTCTGCCGCACGGCAGAATGCGTTCTTCGCGCTCTTTCGTCGCAGATTCTGCGGCACAGCAGAACGGTTATCCCATCCGAACCTTCCGCCCTTCGTTCTCTTCGTTCCCTTCTGTCGTCCGCCCCTCCGATCTCCTCCGTCCTCCGTGCCCTCCTCCCCCTCCGTGCCCTCTGTGTCCCGCCCGGATTTCCCTTCACACCCATGAAACACCTTTCGTTTCTCCTCTTCGCCACCGCGGCAACCATCATGTTCGCCCAGGCGACCCAGCCCGCCATCCCCGCCATCGTCTCCGGCCAACCCCAGGCCACCAGCGCCAACT
>JAEXPG010000510.1 GCA_023447015.1 Verrucomicrobiota bacterium | reverse complement strand
GGCGTAGAGCGTGAGGTAGCGCACGCCGCTCTGGCTGGAGGCTTCGACGATGCGGCGGACAGTCTCGACGCCGCGGCGGTGCCCCTCGATCCGCGGCAGACCGCGTTGTTTGGCCCAACGGCCGTTCCCATCCATGATGATGGCGACATGGGTGGGAGGCGGAGCGGCGGCAGGTTTCACGCGGTGGAAAAGGGCCGGGATTGTGCGAAGTCGGCGCGGAGGCGGTCAACCATCGACTGCGCCCGGTTCCTGCGGCGCCGCGCCGAATGGGCGGCGACGATGGCTGGTGTCGGGTGGGCGGCTGCTGGCGGGCAGGTGCCCCGGATAATGCAGCCGCACCCGGCGCCGGCTTGCGTCGTGTGCACCGGCATGGCTCATAGACGGGCATGATCTACCGTCGTTTCGGCCGCACCGGATTGCAGATGCCCGTGTTCACCTGCGGTGGCATGCGCTACCAGCACAAGTGGCAGGACGTGCCGCCCGGCGAGATCCCGGCCGACGGCCAGGCCAACCTCGAGGCGTGCATCGAGCGCGCGCTCGCACTGGGCATCAACCACATCGAGACCGCCCGCGGGTACGGCACCTCCGAGATGCAGCTGGGCCGCATCCTGCCGCGGCTGCCGCGCGAGAAGATGATGGTGCAGACGAAGGTCGCGCCCACGGCGGATCCGGCGGAGTTCCGCGCGACCTTCGAGAAGTCGATGGCCTATCTCGGCCTCGAGCACGTCGATCTGCTCTCGTTCCACGGGATCAACACCCAGCAGCTCCTCGAGTGGACGATCCGGCCCGGCGGCTGTCTGGCCGAGGCGCGCAAACTCCAGCGCGAAGGCCGCGCGCGATTCGTCGGGTTCTCGACCCATGCGACGACGGACGTGATCCTCGCGGCGGTGGAGACCGGCGAGTTCGACTACGTGAACCTGCACTGGTACTTCGTGAACGAGCTCAACTGGTCCGCAGTGGAGGCTGCGCGGCGCCACGACATGGGCGTGTTCATCATCAGTCCGAACGACAAGGGCGGCCGGCTGCAGGACCGCCCGGCGTTGATGGCGGGCCTGACCGCGCCGTTCTCGCCGATGCAGTTCAATGACCTGTTCTGCTTCGCGCGGCCGGAGATCCACACGCTCAGCCTCGGCGTCTCCAAACCCTCCGATTTCGACGAGCACGTCGCGATCCTCCCGCAGATCGAGCAGGCGGCGAGCCTGGTCGCGCCGATCGAGGCCAATCTGCGCGCGCGGCTGCTCGAGGTGCACGGCGCCGAGTGGTGCGCCCGCTGGACCGAAGGGTTGCCGCACTACGTGGATGTTCCGGGCGAGATCAATGTCTCCGAGATCATGCGCCTGTGGACGTACGGCGAGGGCCTCGATCTCCGGCCCTGGGCAAAGATGCGGTACAACCTCCTTGGTCAGGCGGATCACTGGTTTCCGGGGCAGAATGCCGCGAAGATCGGGGAGACCGACCTTGCGGCTGTGCTCAAACGCAGCCCGTTCGCCGCAAAGATACCGGAGCTGCTCGCCCGAGCGCACAGCGCCTATTTCGAGGCGCCGAAGAAGCGCCTGAGCCAGAGCTGAGGAGCCCATCCCGGACGGGCGGCGGGCCCGTCACCGCGGGCCGGACACGGTTCCGCTGGGGCGGCGGCAAAGGTGCGCGTAGGCGTCCTCGAGCTTCCGCGCGAAGGCGGTGGTGTCGAAGAGACCGCCGGGCGCATTGAGGGCCTGCGCGAGCCGGGACCGGAGCGTGGCGAGCCGTTCCGGTTCGTTGGCAAGACGGACGGCGCGTTCGACGTAGTCCTCGGCGGAGGCGGCGACGAGTTCGTCGCCGAGTCCGAGCGTGGAGACGAGGCTCAGGCCGACGCGGGAGGCAAACGACCGCCCGGGGAGCGTGAGCACGGGCAGTCCGGCGCGAAGGGCGTCGGCGGCGGTGCTGTGGGCGTTGTAGAAATGGGTGTCGAGGTAGAGCCCGGCGGCGCGATGGCGGGCGAGGTGGCGGTCGCGGGGCAGGCCGGAGTGTTCGAAGAGCAACCGGTCGGCGGCGACACCGCGCGCGGCGGCCTCGCGGCGGAGGTTGGCCTCGGCAGTCGGTCCGGCCTGGCGCAACCAGAGCACGGAGTCCGGCACGCGGCGGAGGATGTCCATCCAGAGACCGAAGATGAACGGCTCGACCTTGTAGGCATTGTTGAACGCGCAGAAGACGAAACCGCGCTCGGGCAGGCTGTTCTCGGCCCGGGAATCCCCGCCGGCGGCGATGGAATGGGTGTCGTCGGTCGGGAGGTAGCTCCCGGGCAGCGGCAGGATCGCTTCCGAGAAGGCCGCGGCCTCCGTCGCGGGGATGAGGTGCGCATCCGCGAGCAGCGCATCGAGGTAGGTGGCGCCGGTGGTGCCGGGGTAGCCGAGCCAGGTGACCTGCACGGGCGCCGGCCGCCAGGCGAAGAGCTGGAGCCGGTTGTGCTTGGTGTGGCCGGCGAGATCGACGAGGACGTCGATCCGGCGGGCGGCGATGCATTCGGCCGCCTCGCGATCGCCGAGCGCGTGGAGCTCGTCCCAGGTGTCGGCGCCGGCGCGAAGCGCGGCGCGATGCTCGCCCTCGGCGTGGGGTTGGAGCGAGAACGCGTGCACCGAGACGCGGCTGCGGTTGTGGCGGGCGAAGAGGGACCGGATGCAGTTGCCGACGGCATGGTTGCCGAAATCCGGTGAAACGTAGCCGACGCGCAGCGGCCGATCCGTGGGAATGGTTTCGGCGGCGCGGAGCGGACGGGTGCCTTCGGCGAGGCGCCGCGCGCGGTCGGCGGCGACTGTCGCCAGTTCCTGCTGACTGACCAGTCCGGGCAGGGTGAGCAGGAAGAACGGCGTGGCGAGCCGGCTGCTGCCGGTCGAACGGAGGATCGGCTCGACGACCTGCGTGCGCAGTGTCGGGAGATCGGTCCAGTCGCACAGGCGCAGGCGTGCGCTGGCGCGGGCGATGAGCGCCTCCATGTCGCCCGGCGTGCGCTGGAGCGCGCGGTTGAAGGACGCCACGGCCTCTTCGTGGCGCTTGAGTCGGGCGAAGGTATGGCCGCGCTCGAGGTGGACGCGACCGGAGGCCGGGTTCAGGGCGACGGCGCGATTGTACGCGGCGAGCGCGGCGTGGGGATCGTCGAGCTTGTCGCGGACGCCGCCGAGGTTGAGCCAGGCTGCGAAGGTCTCGGGCTGGAGTTCGATCACGCGCTCGTAGGCGGCGGCGGCGAGCGCGAGCTTGCCTTGGCGCTCGAGGGCGGCGCCGAGATTGAGCTGGGCCGCGGCGGAGTCGGGCAGAGTGGCGCAGAGGGCGGCGACTTCGGCGACCTCGCCGGCGGCGAGGAGCGCATAGGCGAGGTTGCAGACGAACTCCTCGCGCTCCGGGGCGGCGGCGACGCACCGGCGGAAACAGGCGATGGCCTCGGCGGTGTGTCCGGAATCCTGAAACAGGTTGCCGCGGAAGAAATTGAGGTTCGGGTCGGCCGGGTTCCGGGAGAGCCCCCGGTCGAGCCACGCGGTGGCTGCGGCGATGTCGCGGGCCTGGAGCGCGGTGGTGGCGGCACGCAGGGCGATCTCCCGATGCAGCGCATCGGCGGCGGGCGACGGCTGGCGCTCGAGGAGTGTGGCGGCGTCGGCCTCGCGCTGTTCGGCGACGAGTTCGCGGGCGCGGGCGAGCGGGGCGAGTGGAGGGTGGAGCGTCATCGGGTGGCCGGCAGGGTGTCGAGCAACTCCGCCGCGGCCTGCAGCGGGGCGGACCAGTCTCCGGGGGCTTTCTGCCTCAGGCGCATGACACTGCGGTACCACGGACAGGGCACGCCGTCGACTCCCCAGCGCCAGTCGCAGTCTCGCGCGAGCAGGACGGCGGTCGGAATCCCGAGCGCGCCGGCGAGGTGCACGGTGGAATTGTCGACCGAGACCACGGCGTCGCAGGCGGCGACAAGCGCGGCGAAGGCGTCGATGTCGGTCAGCGGGTCGGCCTCCGGGATCTGCTGGAGCGGACGCGCGCCGTGGGCGGAGACCGCAGCGAGTTCGTCGGCGGTCGTTCCGTGTTGGAGTGAGATCGGGACGACCTCGGGGCGGGACAGGATACCGGTCCAGGCGGCCGCGGGGATGAGCCTCGGTTGGCCGGCGGCGGGGTGTCCGCCGCGCCAGGCGATGCCGATCTTCAGGCCGTGGCCGAGGCGGGCCAGGCGTTCGCGCATCTGCGCGATGGCCGAGCGATCCGCCTGGAGGTAGGCGGCGGCGGGTTCGGGTGTCTTCTCGGTGGGCCAGAGCAGTCCGGGCAGCGAACCGGTCGGAAGCTGGACGGCGGGCGTCGCGAGGACGGCGGCCGGCGGGGTTGCGCGGGCGACGACGGTCACGGCGGGGAACGAACGGGCGAACAGCGGGACAAGGCGCGGCGCACATTCGAGGAGGATCGGCGCGGCGGCGAGTTGGACGGCGGCGGGGACTAGGCCGGCAAACATGATCTCGTCGCCAATCCCCTGTTCGCCCCAAAGCAGCAGGGGGGCGTTCTCCGGCAGCGGCTTGCCCGTCCAGCGCGGCGCATCGAACGGACGTTCCTTCCCCTTCCACTCCGCCTGCCATCGCGCCTCGTAGGCGAGGGCGCCGGTCTTGAACACACCGGATTTGAGCAGCGCGAGCGAGAGGTTCCACCGGGCGACGTGGTATTCGGGGGCGAGGCGGACGGCCTCACGGAATGCCGCGGCGGCGAGCGAGGGTTGGGCGTCGGCGAGCAGGCAGGTCCCAAGGTTGAAATGGACGACGGGCATGGTCGGGTTGTCGGCGGCGGCGCGGCGGAATTCGCGAAGGGCGTCGTCGGTGCGGCCGAGTTCGCGGAGCGCCACGGCCAGTCCGGTGCGGGCGACGGCGAGGGCGGGCCGGCGCTCGGCGACGATGCGCCAGTGTTCGGCCGCGGCGGACCAGTCCATGAGCTGCGCGCAGGTCTCGGCGAGGCGGGCCCGTGCCTCGAGCGTCGCGGCGGAATCCTGCAGGGCGGCCTGGAAACAACGCCTCGCCTCCAGAAAGTCGGCACGGGCGAAACAGTCTTTCCCCTGCGCGATGAGATTTCTCGCGCTGGTCTGTGGGGGAAGGGGATGATCGGGGGTGGCGGATGACATTCTGTCGCCGGAGGAGGCGGGCTCAGTCTGGCGGCCGGAGAGGGGTGTCGGCAACATTTGGCATCGATTCACGCCTTGGCCCGATGCGGCATCGCTTCCCGCCCGCGGCGGCCTCGGTCGCGTTCATGTCAGCCGTGGAGTTCGATGGTCTGCAGGCGACGGAACACCTCGGCGCAGCCCTCGGCGAAGGCCCAGGCGGTCTCGCAGGCTTCGCGCAGCTGCCGATCCGGAGCGGAGGAAGGGATGCGGATGCGTCGCTTCTCGGCCTCGAAGATCTCGCTCTTGGTGCGACCGTCGAAAAGCAGGTTCTGCTCGGTCGCCCGGGTGCTGCGCCACTGTTCGAAATGCTGGGCGGCGGTCGCGAACCGGTTTCGGGACTCCGGCGACGGGGCGGTGATGGCGATTTCGCCGGAGAGGGCGGCTGAGAGCGATAACTGCAGCGCCTCGTGCATGGCGGCGCGGGCTTTGCCGAGTTCGGCCGACATGGCGGCACGGATGGCGGGAAGCGGTGTCGCGCGGTGGCGTGCGGCGATCTCGGAGGCGAAGTCGTGCGGAGTGCCGGAGGTCAGCTCGGCGGCGACCGTGTCGTAGGTGGCGAAGGGCGCTCCCGCGATGGTCGCACCGCGATGCGAGGTGTTGAGATAGCGGATGTGCGGTGTGCCGGCGATGAGCCCCTCGATGGTTCGCAGGTACCAGAGATGGCGGGACGGGACGGTGACTTCCGGCCGGGTGGTGCCCGGGAGCCGGTGGACCACCTCGTTGTCCTGCCGGTTGCAGCCGAGATCGGTGTAGAACGTGTCGGCGGCATGGGTGCGACCGTCGTCGGCGATCGCGAAGTCCTGCCCGACAAAGACGGCCCGGTCGCAGCCGAGGTAGGCTGCGAGGTTGAGGATCGTGGCCGACACGGTGGCGTCGCCGAGGAGGGCGGGAGCCGGTGGTTGGCCGGCCGCGGTGCGCAGGCGGGCGAGCAGCGGGCTCTGGTCGGGCAGCCCGAACATCCGGCCGGAGAAACGGCGGTGGACCTCCGGATACGCGAAGACTG
Source organism: Verrucomicrobiota bacterium (assembly GCA_023447015.1). Classification (GTDB taxonomy): domain Bacteria; phylum Verrucomicrobiota; class Verrucomicrobiia; order Opitutales; family Opitutaceae; genus CAJCBL01. The sequence continues at coordinate 2,567 of JAEXPG010000510.1, read as the reverse complement.
GCGACACGAGGTGGGTCCCTTCGAGCGGCTGGCCGGCGTAGCCGAGATCGGTGGTGGCGAAGGGATCGATGGTGACCGTCAGGTGCGGGGAAATGCCGTGGGCCGCGAGGGCGCGGAAGGAGGTGTTGCCTGTGACGATCAGCGCATGCGTGGCGACGCGGCGGAGAAACGGCAGCGCGTCGTCGAGCGAGGGACCGGCGGCGACGAGGACGAGCGGCAGGCCGGTGAAGGCGCCGGCGAGGGCCTCGATACCGGGGGCCTGCAGAAAGGCGGCGAGATTGGCGCAGGTGTTCTCCCAGCGAACCGGTGAGAGCCTGAGATCGGTGAGGACGTTCTGCCAGCGCTGTTGGATGCGAGCGAGTGCCGGCACGAGCAACTGCTTCCAGGCGTTCTCGGCACCGGCGACGCGGACCGGGCCGACCAGCGCGCGAGCGCGGTCCACCCAGGCGAGCTCGCGGTTCAGGCGGCGGAGTTGCGCGGCGGACGGTGCCCCGATGGAGACGAAGACGCGCGGGTCCGTGAGCCAGTCGGAGAGATCCTCGTGCGCCAAGCGGGCGGCGAGCGCGTTCGCATCCGGCTCGAGGCACCAGAACAGCGTTTCGCGGGGAGCGCGCACGAGGATTGCGGCGACAGCGGCTCGATCGGGGATGCCGGTGAGCACCAGCAGCACGCGGCTGCCGGCGACAGCGTCGGAGACGAAGGACTCCGGTTCCGCCGGGACTGACGCGGGCGCGCCGGGACGGGCGGAGTCCAGCAGTGCGAGGATTTCCGGGAGGCGGGTCGCGAGTGCCCGCCTGTTCGGGGCGAGCAGGGGCATGGCGGTCGAACCGGCTCAGGCCGGGGCGAGGGCTGGCAGCGGGGCACGACTGCCGGTGACCAACCCTTCAGCGAGGCACTCGTCGATGTTCACGAGCGTGCGGATCTTCTCGGGGGCACCGTAGGCCAGGACCTCGATCGAGTTCTTGTGCACATAGAGGCTGAGCCGGAGAAGGTCGGAGCGGAGCGTGGGGGCGAGTGGACAATCGGGTCGTTCCCAGTCGGCGTGGAAAACATCCCAGACGCGCAGGTTGTAGCGGACTGCGGCATCGAGGAGTTTGTTCTTGGTGCCTTCGTCGGTGGCGGCGAGGACCTGGCGGAACTGGGCTGCGGCCTTGCGGAGGACTTGTACCTCGACGTCGCGGCCCGAGAGGGTCTCTTTCTGGACTTTAGTGTAGGTCTTGTGAGCGTTCATGGGCTTTTCGGACAAGGGCGTCCTCGTAGGCGATGAGCTTCCGGGTGGCCTTGAGGGCCTGGTAGAAGTCGTCGGTGAGGATCAGTTCTCCGATTTCGTCGATCAGGGGAAGTACGCTGGGCACGGCGGCGGAAAGAATGCGCACCAGTTCCCAGAAAGTCTTGTGATGGTTGGCGAGGTTGGCGGGCTCGAAGTACATCAACTGCACCACGTAATAGATCTTCTTGCAGATCGTGTCCGCCTGGCGCTCGGTCAGGATGTCCTTCTGGCGGAGGATCGGCACTTCGTTCTCCACGGTGAACTGCGCCAGGTGTTCGCCGTTCTTCAGGAGAGCTCCGCCGATGAGGATGACCTCGCGGGGCTTGAGCGTGATTTTGAGAGGCACGGTGATTCGGGGTGAGCACGAGACACATCGTGTCGCCGTAGCGAAAGTTTAGGGGAAAAGCCCGCTGTTGGAACCGGGTGGCTGAGAAAAACCGCTACTTCTGCCTCGATTGGGTCTGGGCGGAAGCGCTGTTGCCGCGCGGCCGTGACGGCCCCCCTCCGACGGCTCGTTCCCGCAGGTGTTGTGCGACGCCCGGGGCAATGCCGGAAACGCGCTGCTGCGGCGGCGCCGAAGGTGCGGAGTGCGTGAACGCGAGTGTGGAAAAGAAAAGGAGCGGGCCGTGGCCCGCTCCTCGAAAAACTCAGTGTGTAACTCCGTCGTGACCTTACTGGAGCAGACGCAGAACCGACTGGGAGGCCTGAGACGCAAGCGACAGGGAGTTGACGCCCAAGGATTGCTGCGTGTTGAGGGCCAGGAGGTTCGCCGCTTCCTCGTTGAGGTCGGCATTGGTCAGGTTGTCCGCGCCGGTGGTCAGGGTGTTCACCATGGTCTTGGTGAAGTCCTGGCGAGTGGTGAGGACGCCGAGGTTGGCGGAGAGCTTCTTCGACTCCGTACGGAGCGTGCCTTCCGCAGCCTCAAGGTCGGCGACAGCCGCGTCGACGTTGGCGTTCGTGCTGAACGCACCAGCGGCGGCATCGATGCCGAGGCCAGTGGCGTTGCCGTTGAAGCCAGCGAGATCGATTGTCGAGCTGCCGATCTTCTCGCCGAATTCGACCGTGAGGGTGTCGCTGCCCAACAGGTTGACGCCATCGTAGCCGGAGTCGGCTGCCATTTCGTCGATCTGGGTGCGGATCGTATCAAAACGAACCGAGAGAGCAGAGCGGTCGGCCTGCGCCTGGGTGTCAGAAGTGTCGGAGGAGAGGGCGCGGGCGTCGTTCGCGATACCTTTCGCCTGAGCGATCAGGCTCTTGATACCTTTGATGCCTGCGTCAGCCGCCTTCACGGTCTGCA
>JAEXPG010000300.1 GCA_023447015.1 Verrucomicrobiota bacterium | reverse complement strand
CGCTTGCGATCGGTGATGTCGCGGAAGGTCCAGATCCGGCCGTAATATTTGCCCTCCGGCCCCAACACCGGGGCGGAATACCGCTCGATGATCGAACCGTCCTGCAGCTCGATCTCGTCGCGGCTGGTTTCCCGGGGGTGGCGGTAGAGGTGCGCGATCTGAGCGGCGAATCCCGCGGGGTCCTTGGTCCTCCCGCTCACGAAGTCGATCTGGCTTTGATCGTCGGGGTTGTGTGCGATCTCGGGGGGAATCTTCCAGAGCGCAGCCATCCGCCGGTTCTGGAGGAGCTTCCGCCCCAGTTCGTCGACGACGAGGAGACCGTCGAGGGTGGAATCGAGCTGGGCCTCGAGGAGGGCGGTCTTCTGCCGCAGTTCCTCTTCGGCGCGGCGGCGGTCGGTGATGTCGAGGCAGTGGCCGATGTAGCCGAGGAACTCGCCGCGGCTGTCGTGGCGGGGGGAACCGTTGTCCTGGATCCAGCGGTAGTCGCCGCTGTGGTGCCGGATCCGGTAGTCCATGCTGAACTTCTCGCGGCGGTCGAAGGCGGCGACGTAGGTGGCGACGCAGCGCTCGAGGTCCTCGGGGTGCACGCCCTCGACCCAGCCGTCGCCGAGTTCCTGGTCGAGGCGCCGGCCGGTGAAGTCGAGCCATACCTGGTTGAAGTAGTCGCACTTTTTGTCGAGGCCGGCGGTCCAGATCAGCGCCTGGCCGGAATCGGCGAGGGTGCGGAAACGCACTTCGCTCTCGCGGAGGGCCTCCTCGGCCAGACGGTGTGCGGTGATGTCGCGGGCGGCGGCGAAGACGAAGCCCGCTTCGTTGCCGGCGGTGGCGTTCCACTCAAGCCAATGGTAGGTGCCGTCCTTGGCACGGTAGCGGTTGATGAAGTTGGCCGCACCCTGGCCGGTGCGTTGGCTGGCGGCGGTGCGGGTGGTCTCCGGGCGGTCGTCGGGGTGGACGAACTCGACATAGGGCACGGCCATCAGCTCGGCCTTGGTGTAGCCGAGCACGCGGGTCCATTGGTCGTTGAGGGTGCGGAAATAGCCATCGCCATCGGCGATGCACACCATGTCGGGGACGAGGTCGAAGAACTGCTGGAGGTCGTGCTCGGCGCGTTTGCGGGCGGTGATGTCGCTCAGCGTGCCGACCATGCGCAGCACGCGGCCGGCGGGGTCGCGTGTGGCGGTGTTGCCGCGGGTGCAGACCCAGCGCCAGGCGCCGTCGGCGGTCCGCATGCGCAGATCGATGGCGAAGCCGGTGCCGGTCTCCACGCTGGTGTGGAGATCCTGCTCCACGCGGGCGATGTCGTCGGGATGGACCAGGAGGCGCCAGTTGGCGTAGTCGGCGGGGAAGGCGCCGTCGGCATACCCGAGCATGGCGTAGTAGAGCGGGCTGAAATAGGCGGTGCCGGCCGGGACGTTCCAGTCCCAGAGCCCGTCGTTGACCGCGGCGAAGGTGGCGGCGTAGCGGTGTTCGCTTTCGCGGAGGCGTTCCTCCGCCTGCTTGCGGGCGGTGATGTCCTGGATGATCGGGGCGAGGAGGAGCGGCTGGCCGTCCTCGTCGCGCAACAGGGTGACGGACACGAGGCCCCAGACGATCCCGCCATCCTTGCGCCGGTAGCGCTTCTCCAGGTCGAACGAGGGGATCTCGCCGGCGAGCAGGCGACCGACTGCGGCGCGGCTGACCGCGAGGTCGTCGGGGTGGGTGATGTCGGCGAAGGTGAAGCGGCACAGCTCGTCGGAGGTGTAACCGAAGAAGCGACACGCGGCGGCGTTGGCCCGCTGGAAGGCTCCGCGGGGGTCGAGCAGCGCGGCGGCGACCGGCGCTTCGTCGAACATGCGGCGGAAGAGGGCCTCGCTGCGGAACAGGACCTGCTCCGCCTGTTTGCGGGCGGTGATGTCGATGTTGGTGCCGATCATCCGCAGCGGCGTGCCGTCCGGTGTGCGGATGACGCAGGCGGATGCCGCGATGAAACGGATGGTGCCGTCGGGCCGGACGATCCGGAACTCCGAGGAATGGTCCTGTTCCTCGCGGAGGGCAGTCCGGATGTTGCTCTCCACGAGCGGACGATCGTCGGGATGCACACAGGCGCTCCATGCGTGGTGGGCGTCGACGAAGTCCTCGCGGCGGAGGCCGCAGATCCGGTACATCGAGTCGTCCCACTCGAGTTCGTTCGTGGCCGGATTCCATTCCCAGACGGCGATGCCGGTCGCCTCGGTGGCGAGGCGGATGCGCGCGTTGCTGCGGCGGAGGGCCTCGTCGGCGGATATGCGCTCCGTGATGTCCTGGGTGGTGCCGAGCAGGCGCACGGGGTTGCCGGCGGAATCGAACACGACCTCGAAGCGGCGGTCGATCCAACGGATCGTGCCGTCGGGGCGCACGATGCGGAGGTCCTGTTGGCTCGCGCAGTGGTCCGCCCGGGCGCGTGCGATGGCCTCCAATACCTTCTGCCGGTCCTCCGGATGCACACGGCCGACGATGTCTTCCATGCTCCGCAATGGTGCGGGATAGGTGCCGAAGATGCGCAGCGCCTCGTCGGACTCGACGAGGTCACCGGACGTGAGGTCGAGCTCCCAGTGGCCGATGTGGGCGCGTTCCTGGGCGGCGGCGAGGCGGGCTTCGCTCGCGCGCAGGGCGTGCTCGGCGCGCTTGCGTTCGGTGATGTCCTGGAGGGTGAACTGGACCAGTTTGCGCCCGCCCGATTCGAAACGCATCAGGTGGACCTCGCCGTCCCAGAGCGAACCGTCGGGCCGTTGATGGAGCCACTCGAAGGTGAGCGCTCCCTCCGCCAGCGCCCGGTCGAGGTAGTGGCGGGCCTTCTGGTTGGCGGCGGTGCCGTCGTACTGGATCGGTGCGGAGGCGTCGCCGGGCGATTTGCCGATGGCGTCGCCCGGGTCGGCGAAGCCGTAGATCGCGGCGGCGGCGGGATTGCAGTCGAGGATGCGCAGGGTGGTCGGATCCATGACCACGATGGGGACGGTGGAGCTCTCGAAGAGGTGTTGGCGGAACGCCTCGCTTTCGCGCAGGGCGGCCTCGGCCTGGCGTTGATCCTCGAGGACGCTCAGCATCGCCCGGCGCATCTGCTCGGCCTGGGCGAGGGACTCGCGCAGTTCGTCGCGGGCTTGGCGCAGGGCGGTGAGGTCCTCGGCGAGGCCGGCGTTGGCATCGGTGAGGTCGCGCAGCTGGCGGTGCTGGAGGCGGGCCCGGAGCAGGTCGAGCTGGATGCGGACCCGGTGCACGAGCTCTTCCGGCCGGAATGGCTTGAGGAGGTAGTCGGCGGCGCCGAGTTGGAGGCCCTCCACCCATTCGTGGCCTTCGGGCCGGTCGCTCATCAGGATGATCGGGATGTCGCGGGTGTGCGGATTGGCCTTGAGCCGGCGGCAGACGGCGAGGCCGTCGAGGTCGGGCATGCGCAGGTCGATCAGGATGAGGTCGGGGGGCTGGGTGTTGGCGGCGGCCAGCGCGAATTCGGCGCTGTCGGCGGGGCGGACGTCGAAACCGGCCAACGCCAGCGCCGCGCGGATCAGGGCCATCGTGTCCGCGTTGTTGTCGACCGCCAGGATGGAGAGGGGCGGAGTCATGGGGTGGCGGGTCCTGGCGCGGTGGCGGGGGGCGGCGGGCCCGGGCGGATGGTGGCGGCGCGGCTCATGACGAGGGCGGCGGCTCGAG
>JAEXPG010000450.1 GCA_023447015.1 Verrucomicrobiota bacterium | reverse complement strand
AACCAACGCCGAGCCCCCCCCGAGCCGCCTGTCCACCCAGCTGTCGAAACTGGTCCGTGGCTTCACCCTCGTCGTCGCCGGCTGGATGGGGTTGCACGCCATCGTGCTGAGCGAGTCGTGGCGGCGGGCGGTGGTCATCGTCGGCGGAGTCACCCTGCTGTCGGCCGTGGCTGAAGTGCTGAACCGATGGCACCGCGCGCGCCTGGGCGCCCAGGTCTTCGTCGGCGGCCTGTTGCTGCTGATCTTCGGACTCTCCTGGACCGCCGGCGGGATCCACGCTCCCGCGCTCGCCTCGGTCGTGCCCATGGTTCTGATCGCCGGAATGCTCCTCGGTTTCCGCGCCGGCACCATCACCGCCATGGCCGCGGGCGCCTGGACCCTGATCCTCGTCACCGCCGAGATCGCTGGGTGGCTGCCGCCGCCGCTCATTCACCACACCACCGGATCGCTCGCGCTTATCCTACTGTTCAATCTCGCGCTCATCGGACTCACCCTCTGGCTCACGACAGAGGAGGTGCGGCACGCCCAGCGGTTGAGCACCGAGGCGGAACGCGCGCGCACCAGCACGCAGACGGCCCTCGCGGAGAGCGAACAACGGCTCGCCTTGGCCCTCGAGGGCGCCACCGACGGCATCTACGACATCGATTTCACCACCGGTGCCGTCTACTGCAACCCGCGCTATTTCTCGATGCTCGGGTACGGCCCCGGCGAGCTCACGGCCTCCCTGGAGACCTGGCGCGGGCTCCTCCACCCCGACGACCGCCCGGTCGCCGAGGCGGCCATGGTACGCTATTTCGCCAACGGTGCGGACAGCCACAGCATCGAGACCCGCCTGCGCGCCAAGGACGGATCCTGGCGTTGGGTCCTCAGCCGTGGTCGCATCAACGCCCGATCCCCCGAAGGAGCGCCGCTCCGTCTGGTCGGAACCCATGTCGACATCACCGAACGCAAACAGGCCGAACTCGCACTCCGGCAGGCCAAGGATTTCGCCGAGAAACTCATCGCCACCGCCAACGCCCTCATCGTCTGCCTCGACAACGAGGGCGAGGTCGTCGTCTTCAACGCCACCGCCGAGGCGACAACCGGCTACACCGCCGCCGAGCTCGCCGGCTGCGACTGGTTCGAGACGGTCGTCCCCCGCACGCGTTTCCCGCAAGTATGGGCCGAGTTCGAGCGCCTCCAGTCGGGCGGACTGCCCGAACACTACGAGAACCCGATCCTCACCAAGGCGGGCGAGGAACGCATCATCGTCTGGCGCAACGGCGTCCTGCGCGACGGCGAGCGCACCATCGGCACCATCTCCTTCGGGATCGATGTCACCGAGGCCCGCCGCACTGAACAGGCGCTCGCCAAGGAGCGGGACCTCGTCGCACGTCTGATCGAGACCAGCCCCGCCGGTATTCTCGTCGTCGACTCCGCCGGCCTCACCATCTTCGCCAACCAGGAGGCCGAGCGCATCCTCGCCCTGCAGCGCTCCGGCCCCGGGCGCCACAACTACGCCCCGCCCGACTGGCGTCTCCTCGACGCGGCCGGCAACCCCGTGCCCGAGGAACAGCGTGCGTTCCGCCGCGTCCTCGCCACCGGGCAACCGATCCACGATGTGCGCCACCTGCTCGAGTGGTCCTCGGGCCGGCGGGTGTACCTTTCGATCAACGCCGCCCCGCTTTTCGACGCCACCGGAACCATCGAGGCCGTCATCTCCACGCTTGAGGACATCACCGACCGCCAGCACGCGGAGGACGCCCTGCGCGAGAGCGAGGAGCGGCTCCGCAGCATCGTCGACCACGCCCCATTCGGATCTCACCTCTACGAGCTCCTGCCCGACGGCCGCCTCCTGCTCCAGGGTGCCAACCAATCGGCCGACACCATCCTCCACATCGAGCACCGGCTGCTGCTCGGCCTCGACATCAGCGACGCTTTCCCAGGCCTGCGCGAGACCGAGATCCCAGCCACCTACCGCCGCGTCATCACAACCGGACAGCCGCTCCATCGGCCGACGGTCAATTACGACGCCCGCGGCATCACCGGCGCCTTCGATGTCCACGCCCTGCCGATCGGCCACAACCGCATCGTCGTGTTCTTCGCCGACATCACCGAGCGCGAACGGGCCGCGGCCGCGCTCCGGCACAGCGAGGAGCGCTACCGCCAGCTCTTCAATTCCGGCAACGATGCGGTGTTTGTCCATGGTTTCGGCCCCGACGGGCGACCGGATCGATTCACCCAGGTGAACGACATCGCATGCCGTCTCCTCGGTTACAGCCGTGAGGAGCTGCTTGCTCGCACACCGGCCGAGATCAGCGATCCGCGCCTCACCCCCGAGATCTCCGCCATCGTCGCACGACTCCAGCGCGAACACCGGGCACTGTTCGAGATGGAGCTGGTCGCCCGCGACGGCCACCGCCTTGCCGTCGAGATCAACTCCAATGTCTTCGATCTCGAGGGCCGGCCCGCGGTGCTCTCCATCGTGCGCGACGTCTCCGAGCGCCACCGGCTCGAGGAGCAGCTCCGCCAGGCACAGAAGATGGAGACCTTCGGCCAGCTCGCCGGCGGCGTCGCCCACGATTTCAACAATCTGCTCGTCGCCATCATCGGCAATGCCGAGCTCCTGCTCGAGAGCCCCGAGCTCCCCGGCCGCCAACGCGAGCAGGTCGTCCAGATCCAGGACGCTGGCCGCCGCGCCGCCTCCCTCACCCGGCAGCTCCTTCTCTTCGCCCGCAAACAGCCCCCGCAGACCACCGCCTGCGACCTCGGCACCATCATCGCCGACCACGCCAAGCTCCTGCGCCGCATCATCGGCGAGGACATCGAACTCGTGCTCGAGCTCGCCCCGGCCGCACTCCCGATCGTCGCCGACGTGAACATGATCGAGCAGGTCGCCATGAACCTCGTCGTCAACGCCCGCGACGCCATGCCCCGCGGCGGCACCCTCACGCTCCGCACCGCGCTCGTCGAACTCGACGAGGCCGCCGCCACCCGCGCCCTCTGCCCGCCCGGGAGCTACGCCGCCCTCAGCGTGCGCGACACCGGCTGCGGCATCCCCGCCGCAATCCGCCAGCGCATCTTCGAGCCGTTCTTCACGACCAAGCCGACGGGCCAGGGCACCGGCCTCGGCCTCGCCACCGTGCTGGGCATCGTGCAACAACACCGCGGTGGCCTCGCACTCGAGAGCAAGGAAGGCCAAGGGGCCGAGTTCACCGTGTTCCTGCCGCTCGCCGCTTCCACCGCCGCGCCACCGGCCACACCGGAGCCACCGGCCGTCCGCCCGGCCACGCCGGCCACCATTCTGGTCGTCGAGGACGACACCGCCGTGCGCACCATCATCGACCGCACACTTGGAAAAGCTGGATACCGCGTCTTTCTGGCGGCCTCGGCCGCCGAGGGGCTGGAACAGCTGGAACGGTGCGCCGCCGTGGTCGACCTGGTCCTCAGCGATGTCGTCATGCCCGGCGGCGTCGACGGGGGACAATTGGCGGAGCGGATCGCGAGCCGTTGGCCGGCGATCCCCGTGCTGCTCATGAGCGGCTACACGAAGGACATGGAGCGGCTCCCGAGCCGCGTGCTGCAGAAGCCGTTCAGCACCACCCAGCTCCTCGACTTCATCCGCGAAGGCCTCGCCCGCCGGGCGCCCGCCAGCCAGGGCCGTTGATCATCCCGCTGCGGACTCTCCGGGTCCCCAGCGGACCGCAATCGGGGAAACTGGCCCACGGAGAGCCCGTGGCGAGTCGCCGGTGGGCCCGTGGCTGATGATGATCGCGCCGTACCAGTTGCCGGGCGCGTTCCGCACGAGCGCCCCCGGGCTCGGAGGACGAGCGCGGCGGGGGTCCGGGGCTTTCGCGCACGAGAGAGCACCGGCAACCGAGTCCCGGGCGCAGAGGAGCCGACAGCCTCGACCCGGCCTTTGCCGTGTCCATGTAGACGAGGGCCGAGGGTCGAGCGCCAAACCTTCAGCGAGCCGATCCGGCGCTTGTTCGCTCGGCGCTCCGGCGCTCGCCGCTCGTCGTCTCGCCCCTCGGCTGGCTGGTCGCGGCTAAGCGGTGTCTCCAGTTCTCGGCGCCACTCGCAGATCCCGCAGCCGCGCGAGGAGATCGGCAACCGGATATGGTTTCGCCAGGCACTGCCAATCCGCAGCGACCGAGGTCTCCTTGGGCATCATTCCCGGATAGCCCGAGCAGAGCAGGATCGGCAGCCCCGGGCGGATCCGCTGCAGGCGGCGCGCCGCCTCGGGCCCACTCATCCGCGGCATCACCACATCCAGCACCGCCACCGCGATCGGGCCGGTGTGCGCGGCCGCCACGTTGCAGGCCTCCTCCCCGTCCGACACCTCCAGCACGTCGTACCCGTGACTCCGGAGCACGCCACAGGCGATCCGGCGAACCGCCGGGTCGTCCTCCGCCACCAGCACGGTGAAACCAGAGCCTTCGTCGCGGGGCGCCTGAGCCTGGGCGACCGGCGCTTGATTGCCCTCATTGGCCGGTGGCGCGATCACCGGCAGGTAGATGCGGAACGTGGTGCCCTGTCCGATCTCGCTGTAAACGTGGATCATCCCCTCGTGCTGGTGCACGATGCCCTGCACAACCGCGAGACCAAGGCCGGTGCCGCGCCCGACCGGCTTGGTGCTGAAGAACGGTTCGAAGATCCGCCGTTGCGTCTCCGCATCCATGCCGACGCCGTTGTCGGTGACGGTGAGCACATGGTAGTTGCCTGGTCGGGCCCACGGATACACCGCAAGGTCGGCCTCGACGAAGCGCGCGCGGTTGACCTCGAGCACGATGCGCCCGCCCTCCGGCATCGCATCACGGGCATTCACGCAGAGGTTCATCACGACCTGCTCGATCTGCCCCACATCGACGTTGGCCCAGCAGCCCTCCGTCGGTCCGCGCATCTCCACCGTGACCGCCGAGGTGAGGACACGCCGCAGCATCGCGAGCATTCCGGAGAGCACGACGGGCAGGTCCACCGCGCACACCTGCAACTTCTGCCGACGCCCGAACGCCAGAAGCTGGCGCGTGAGCTCCGCCGCACGTTGGGCCGCCTTGTCGACCTCCGCCAGATAGGCGTCCGTTTCGCCGACGGTGGTCCCCGGTTGGCGAGCGAGTTCCAGGCTGCCCCGGATGACGAGCAGGAGATTGT